>DQUR01000230.1 GCA_015662175.1 Thermococcus paralvinellae
CATTAATCCACCCTTTCCAGTAGGACACTCTCCTGATACCCATGCTGGAAACGTTTGTGTTATTCAATACAGGGATAAAAGCGAAGTAGTCAACAAAACCTTCAAAGTGTCTGTTTAACCAGCTTCCAAATTTGTTTCCATCGTAATACCCATCATCATACTCCGAGGAGTATTCCGACCTTCTCCGTTATCAAGTATCACGGCATAATCAAATCCTAACTTTTTGAAATCATCAACAGTTGCAGGAATACCCTGCCAATTCCTGTCCCTTCCATTTATCATTCTCGATTCGTAGTCCAAGCCGTTCCACCTAACCCACCACAGTCCAAAGTTCGCCATGGAGTATCACCAACATTTGGTACTCACAATAGTATAAAAACATTTTGCACGAAAATATGGTTAAAATTCTAACAAAATGATTCGAAATCAAGAGGTAAAAATCGGTTACTCGCGCTTAAAATGGAAAAAAGAAGGAATAAAATCACCTCAGAATCCTCATCGCATTGAAGACCGCTATCAGGGCAACCCCAACGTCGGCAAACACTGCTTCCCACATGGTCGCTTCCCCAAAGATTCCGAGGCTTATGAAGGCAAACTTAACGCCGAGGGCGAAGATTATGTTCTGCCACACTATGCGCCGGGTTTTTCTTGCAATTTTAACGCCTTTTGGAAGCTTTGATGGTTTATCATCCATTATGACGATATCAGCGGTCTCTATGGCGGCATCACTCCCCAAAGCTCCCATCGCAACGCCCACATCTGCCCTCGCCAAGACTGGAGCATCATTTATTCCATCACCTACGAAAACTATTTTCTCATCGTCTTTCTTCTCTCCTTCAAGTTTTTCGATGATTTTCACTTTATCCTCGGGTAGCAATTCAGCATAGAATTCATCCAGGCCAATCTGCTTTGCTATTTCCTCCGCAATATCCCTGCCGTCTCCAGTCACCATTATAACTTTTTTAACGCCCAAACTCTTTAGCTCCCTCACAGCCTTTGGGGCATCGTCCTTTATCTCATCGGATATAACTATGTAGCCAGCGTATTTCCCATTAACGACCACATGAGCAACGGTTCCTTTTACGTGGCATGTATCGTGCTCAACATCAAAGCGGTGCAGTAATCTATCATTTCCAACCAAGATTTCAACACCGTCTACTTTTGCCCGAACGCCATGCCCTGCTATCTCCTCATGCTCCTTTATCTGAGCCTCGTTAATTCTCTCTCCATAAGCTTTCTTTATTGCCTTTGCAATTGGATGGTTTGAGTGTGCCTCTGCCAAAGCCGCGAACCTCAAAATTTCTTCCTCGTTAAAGCCGTTTCTCGTTTCTATTTTTGTAACTTTAAAGACACCCTTTGTTAGCGTCCCTGTTTTGTCAAAGGCTACAATTGTGGCTTTACTAAGCGCATCAAGGAAGTTTGATCCCTTGACGAGTATCCCTTCCTTTGCCGCTCTCCCAATTCCTCCAAAGTAGCCAAGAGGTATTGAAAGCACTAAAGCACAAGGACATGAGATTACCAAGAGCACCAAAGCCCTATAAACCCATTTGGAAAAGGGCTCTCCAAAAGCCAATGGAGGAATTAAAGCAATGAGTGTAGCTAATCCCACAACCGCTGGAGTGTAGTGGTGAGCGAACTTCGTGATGAACTTCTCTGTTTTGGCTTTCCTTGCACTAGCATTTTCCACAAGCTCTAAAATCCTTGAAATGGTTGACTCCTTAAGCTCTTTTGTAACTTTAACCGTCAAAAGACCGCTTAAGTTGACCATTCCAGAGAGAACCTCATCCCCCTCTCTTATAGTTCTTGGAACGCTCTCACCCGTCAGGGCGGACGTGTCTACCGCTGAGGTTCCCTCAATTACAAGGCCATCAACGGGAACTCTCTCGCCAGGCTTGATGATTATCACATCCCCAGCTTTGAGCTCCTCTGGCTTGACTTTAATTAGCCTGTCACCAACTTTCAAGTTCGCATATTCGGCTTTTAAAGCCAGCAAAGCTTTGATTGAGCGTCTTGACTTATTAACAGCCAAATCCTGGAAGAACTCGCCAACGATGTAGAAAAGCATTACCCCTACAGCTTCAGGATATTCCCGAATTGCAAACGCTCCCAGCGTGGCTATTGCTATTAGAAAGTTCTCGTCAAAGACGTTGCCGTGGAAAGAGTTGACAAAAGCATTCCTTAGCATTTTCCAGCCCACAAGAAGGTAGCTCGCGACGAATATTCCAAGCACAAAGGAATTATCGTAGTTGTAATGGTATCTCAAGAGCATTCCTGCTATGAAGAGCACGAGCGAGGGTATTATGAAGTGGAGCATCTTCCTCGGATCTTCGTCGTGACCGTGGTGATGTCCGTGGTCATGGTCGTGGTGATGCTCTTCCTTCCCAATTATTTTAACATCCGGTTCGACCCTTTTCACTATCTCTTTGGCCTTCTCCACTTCTCCCTCAATAATCAGCTCGCCTGTTGTGAAATTAACCAAAGCGAATTCAAAGCCTTCTTTTTTCAACGCTTCTTCAATTTCATATGCACAGCTGGCACAGTCGAGGCCCTCTAATTTGAGCTTCTTTGACATGCTCATTCCTCCATGTGTTTAAGCGCAATCTTCAAAATCTCCCTTATGTGCTCGTCATCCAAGCTGTAGAAAACGTTCTTTCCGTCTTTTCTGTATGTGACAATTTTTCTATCCTTCAAAATCCTGAGCTGGTGAGAGATCGCGGAAACTGACAGGCCAGTAATGTTCGATAAATCACACGTGCAGAGCTCGTCCTCCAGCAGGGCAAAGAGTATCTTGAGTCTTGTTGGATTTCCTAAAGCGTCGAAGAAGTCAGAAACCTCAAGGATGGTCTCCTCGTCAGGCAGCTTTTTCTTAGCTTCGAGGATCTTATCCAAATGCTCGTCATAAACCTTACATATCTCCGTCATTTTTCATCACCTGTACATTTGAACAATTGTGCAAATGTTCTTATAAATTTTACTATCGGCTTCTTTCAGCTCTTGGCACTTTTCACATATGTTCACTCCAAGGATAGCAAATACACACCAAAAAACATTAAAATGCCAAAAAATGCTTTAATTGCTGTGAAGTCTTCCCCAAGGATTAGAAAAGCAAAGATAGCTCCAATTAAAGAGGAGGTTGAAAATACAGCGCCGGTTCTCATAGCCCCAATTTCCCTCAATGCAAAGAGGAACAGCACGATGGAAAAGCCTATGCTGAAAGCACCAACTGTTAAAATGTATGGAAGACTTTGAAGCGGAATGTAGAGAGGAATTCCAATTAGAGAAGCCAAAATTAGCAGTGCGCTCCCTCCAAACAGCCCCTTTAGTGAAGTCACCAAAAGCAGGTCCCTCTTAACGCTCAAGAGCTTGCTCAAATTGTTATCTATAGCCCAAGACAGACCTGCCAAGATAATTAAAATGTTCCCAACAATGCCTTTACTCAGCTCCACTTCCCTGAAGTTCTCTGTCGAGACCACAACGGCGCCAATTAAGATTAAGAGAATCCCGAGAATGCTCCTTCTTGAGGCTTTTTCTTTAAA
>DQUR01000051.1 GCA_015662175.1 Thermococcus paralvinellae
CTTAAGATCAGCAGGGATAAGCTGATTGAGAAACTCAGGGAGGAGGGGCTTAAGCCCAAGAGGAGCCCTTACCTTGAGGAAGGCATTTATTTTGAGAGGGAAGGCCCAAATTTCCCCGATGATTATGATCCAGATTTCCCAACAGTTGTTGCAAACAAATACGCCTCTGAAAGTGTGTATCAGGGTGCCATGCTCTATGCTCCAGGAGTCCTCAAGGCGGATAGGAACATTAGGGCTGGAGATAAAGTCCAGATAAGGGACCCAAAGGGTCTTTTGGTTGGGATTGGGATAGCAAGAATGAATGCAGGGGAAATGATAAAAGCCACCAGAGGAACTGCCGTTGAAGTAACTTTGCCGAAGTTCAGGCTTCCAAGCCTGAGTGAGCTCAAAAGCTTTGAGAAGGGTTATTTCTACCCCCAAAGCCTGCCGTCCATGATAACCGCCAAAATTCTTGAACCAAGTGAGGATGATTTAATCATCGACATGGCAGCCGCTCCTGGGGGTAAAACCACCCATCTATCCCAGCTCATGCAGAACAGGGGGGAGATAATAGCAATCGACAAATCCAGAAACAGACTTAAGAAAATGGAGGAAGCCCTAAAGCGTTTGGGGGTTAAAAATGTTAAACTGATTCACATGGACTCGAGGAATTTACCAGAGCTTGGTCTAAAGGCTGATAGGATTTTGCTCGATGCTCCGTGCACGGCTCTGGGGGTTAGACCCAAGCTCTGGGAGGGCAGGACTCCGAAAGATATAATGGCAACGGCTCGCTATCAGAGGCACTTTATAAATGCGGCGATAAAAAGCTTGAGGAAAGATGGGATTCTGGTGTATTCAACATGCACCCTCAGCTATGAGGAGAATGAGGAAAACGTTAGATACATGCTTAAAAAAGGATTAAAACTTGAAAAGCAGTCAATCTTTATAGGGTCTCCCGGGATTGGAATCAAAGAGGTGCAACGCTTTTATCCCCACAAACATTTAACCCAGGGGTTCTTCATAGCAAAGCTGAGAAAGGTGAGAGAATGAAGAAAAAAAGAATTCTAACGGCTATTCTTGGAATTCTGCTGATGTTCGCTTTGATCTGGTGGGCGGGAGTGGATGAAACCATAGGGCTGGTGAGGAGTGCCGATATTAACAACCTCCTAATGGCCCTGGTGATGCAGCTCATGGCTACCCTGGCATGGGCTTTGAGGTGGAGGGTGTTCCTTAAGAAGGCCGGCGTTGAAGTTGGGTTTGCACACATACTCATAGCCACCCTAATCGGTGTATTCTTCAACAACATAACTCCAGGGGCGAGGGCCGGTGGAGAACCCGCGAGGATGGTTGTTATCAGTAAAAAGTCCAGAAGTGGCTATGGGCAGGTTTTCGCAACCATAATGGCAGACAGAATCCTTGATGTTATTCCGGTCATGGTGCTCACGTTTATAGCTTTTAAATACGCCCTGAGATTGAGGATTCACATTCTGCTTTTGGTTCTATCAATCTCGACGGTTTCATTGGTGATAATTCTAACCGTTTCAATTCTTCTGTCCCTTAACGAGAGGCTCGCCCTGAAGTTCCTCAAGTGGATTGTGGGTATTTTAAAGAGAGCCTTTCCAAAGAAGTTTGAAGATATGGAAGAAAAGCTTGAGGAAAAGCTTAAAAAATCAATATTTGAGTTCAGGGAGACATTGATTGAACTCTCAAAGGACAAAACGGTCTTAATAAAGACCCTCTTTTATTCATTTGCCCTCTGGATCTTTATGCTCCTCAGGGTATATTTTGTTTTCAGGAGCGTGGGTTATCCCCTTGATCTATACAAGATTTTGATGGTTCAGATGGCCGGCATAGCACTGGGAATGATAAGCATCCTTCCAGGTGGCATAGGAATAACGGAAGCGGTAAATTCAGCCCTCTACTTAAGTCTGAGCATAGATAAGAGCTTAGCTGTTACTGCAACGGTAATTGACAGGTTTATTTCTTTCTGGCTTCCAAGCTTGGTTGGAGGGGCTTTGAGCGTTTATCTGGGGATTAAAGATGGAGGCCTTAAGGAAAACCTCTCAAAGTAAGACTATAAGTAAGGAAAACTATTTATTCTTTGAACGCCGTAATTTAATGGGGGACGTTTATGAAGTTTGGTATTGTGGCAAGAAGGGACAGGGAAGCTGCATTAAAACTGGCATATAGGGTTTACGACTTCCTTAAGGTTAGAGGATTTGAGGTTTTTGTTGACACCGAAACTTATAATCATTTTCCACATTTCAATAAGGAGGATGTTGTACCGCTTGAAATGATGGACGTTGATTTTATAATTGTCATTGGAGGGGATGGGACTATTCTAAGGGTTGAGCATCGCACCAGAAGGGATATCCCCATTTTAGGAATTAACATGGGGACACTTGGCTTTTTAACTGAGGTTGAGCCCAGTGAAGCATTTCTTGCAATAAACAAGCTTATTGAGGGTGATTATTATATTGACGAAAGAATAAAGCTGAGGACGTATTTGAACGGGGAAAACAGGGTTCCTGATGCCCTGAATGAGGTTGCGGTTTTAACTGGAATTCCCGGCAAAATTGTTCACCTAAAGTACTACGTCGATGATGGGTTAGCGGATGAGGTTCGCTCTGATGGTCTAATAGTTTCAACTCCCACTGGATCAACCGGCTATGCAATGTCTGCGGGTGGACCTTTCTTGGATCCCAGAATCGATGGAATTGTTATAGCTCCACTAGCACCTGTAGCACTGAGTTCTCGCCCAATTGTCATTCCTGCAACCTCCAAAATTGACATTAAAATACTAACACTGAGGAATGTTATCCTGACAGTTGATGGTCAGTTCTACACGTATTTAAGCCCAGAGGTTGAGATAACCATTAAAAAATCCCCCAGAAAAACAAAATTTGTTCGTTTTTCCAGGGAGATATATCCGAAATACACCCTAAAAATCAAGAAGAAGTTCTGAATTTACAATGGATTAAACTCCCTTCTTAACAGTGAAAGCTCAGACTCCTTTAAAGTTGCCGGATCAACAACGAGTATAAGCGTGGCCCCTCTCATCACCAGGTGGTCTTTCAGGCTAAACGAGAAACTTAAATACACTTACACTTCTAAATCCATTGTAAATGATGAGATATTCGAGACAGTCCACAATAACTGTGGTATTGTTGTTTTCAGATACAAACCTTATAGCCATGTCATGAAGGATGTGAAGAGCGGTGGGCGAGACACCTTCAAAACCTGCGGTTGTTACCCATACTGTTTTAACGTTTTTGTGTCTATTGTATAATTGGGGATTCCTGGTAAAGACTAGCACAGGACCTTCACTAAACTCTTGGAGGAGTGTATGAACTTTTTGGACGGTGTCTGGGGACAGCACAAGATAAGCTGCACCCGATTTCCTTTCCTTTGGGGCCACAGATGAGATGAGGGGGATGTAATAATTTTCCAGAACCCTTATTACCAAATAAATGTCCATACTATTCCCCCAACGGAGACAAGGTGGAATTATAATATGGATCTCACTGAAAAAGGGATTGCTGATGAAAAGGGCAAGCAGATCTATAAACCTGCCAAAGGCACCAATTGCAAAGAATGCAGTGGCTAGGATTATTAAACGCCTTAAATTTGGGGATATTTATTAATCCTGAGGCCGAGGAAAACAGTGAAAGCAGATATTATCAAAAACAGAGAAACCCTGTACAAAAGGGTAACGTTTACCATATGACCTCAACCTCGTCCGTCCTGAACTTTTGATTGACAATTGTCTCCTCGATCCTGAATGTTATACCGGCTTTGTACATTTTCAGACCGGTGTAAGCTATCATCGCTCCATTATCACGACACAGCTCGTATGGCGGAACGAAGAACCTGACACCCCTGTCTTCGGTCATTATCCTTAGCATTTCCCTCAAACGGTTGTTTGCTGCAACCCCTCCAACCAGGACAACTTCCCCTTTTTCTGTATGCGCAACCGCCCTTTCAGTAACCTCAACCAGTGCAGCAAATGCTGTTTCCTGAAACGAGTAGGCTATGTCCTCGATTTTATATTTCCCGCTTTTGAACTTTCTGACGGCTTCCGTTAAAAGACCCGAGAAACTCAAGTCCATACCCTTGACAGCGTAGGGCAACTCTATGTATCTTTTACCCTCTCTTGCAAGTCTTTCAATCTTGGGTCCACCGGGAAAACCCAATCCGACCTCTCTAGCAAAGGTGTCGAGGGCATTTCCAATCCCAATATCCAGAGTCTCCCCGAACACCCTGTATCTTTTGCCTTCAAGGGCTAAAACCTGAGTGTTTCCGCCGCTCACATACAAACCAACGGGGTCTTTAACCCCAAACATCTTCGTTATCTCAACGTGTGCAATGCAGTGGTTTACGCCTACAATTGGTTTGTCATGTTTTATCGCCAGGGCCCTTGCCGCTGTGGCAACAACCCTCAAACAGGGCCCCAATCCCGGCCCTTGAGAGAAAGCTACTACGTCAATGTCCTCAAGTGAAATTTTAGCCTCCTGGAGGGCTTTCTTCAGAAGAGGTTTCATGAGCTTTGCATGGTGCTCGGCGGCTTCTTTGGGATGAATGCCACCTTTCTCGGTTGTGATAGTGTCAAATACGTTGGCCAGCACTTTCCTCTCAGTTACGATTCCTATTCCTAAGGTATGCGCCGTTCCCTCGATGCCCAATGCAATCATTGCCAATCACTCAATGCCCTCTTTTAAAAACATTAGGGCCCGTAAATTTTGTCCTCAAAGGTCACGAAGTCCGTCCATGCTACATGGGCCAGGAATTTGAATTTCAAGTTTGGTTTATCGTTTTTAAATGCTTCCCCATTGTAGCTCCAGCCAACAACTTCACCAACAAACAACGTATGATCGCCATAATCCCTTGCATCAATAACCCTATACTCAATGTTTGCCAATGCTTCCTTTATGCTGGGTGTTTCTATCTTCGTTGAGGGCACCAAAGTAATGCTCATCTCCTTGAGCTTTGATGGGCCGCTTTTCGTCCCAGCAATCCAAACATCTTTAAGCATGCCCAAGCTTGGAACGCTCACGACAAATTCTTTGTATTTGCTGATTAGTCTGTGGGTGTACCTCTTTGGCGAGACAGCCACTCCCACCATAAACGGTTCGTGTGAGAGTATGGTTACCCAATCGGCTGCCATAACGTTCGTTTCCTCGCCATGACCTGAGACTATCAGATAAGTCCTCATGGGATACAACAACCTATACGCGTTCATTCCCATCACCAATTAAAATGAAGAAAACAACAATTAAATCTTTTCCCTCAAGCTGAACCAGTACAGTGCTTTTGCTACCCTTTCAGGTGTTGAAAAATTCTTGACCCCCTTTTCTACCAAAAGAGTAACCCTCCTTTAACGAGCTTCCCAGCCACAAATATTGGTTTTTCACACTCAGCCTCTACCACAACTTTTGCTATCTCTTCACTTGGTAATGAAAATTGGGAGCACACAAATTACAAGCAAGGCGTCAACGTCTTCATCTTTTCAACAATTTCAATCGTTCTCTTGTACCTAATCTGCGTTTGCTATTGGATTATCAACGGAATTCTCTAAGTGTTCTCCTGTTTTCTCGTTAAGCTTAGCAAAGCCCAAGAGTTCAGCTTTATCTGTTGCCAGAACACCTGGTCCGCCGGAATTTGTTATAATCGCTATTCTCCTCCCAGCCCTCTCATACATCTCAAAGGTTTTGGCAGCATCAAAAAGTTCTTCCATCTCTCTTCAACTTTGTAGATCTCATAACTACCAGCCAATGAACCGGTATGACTTTGAGCGGCCTTTGAGCCACCCCTGCTCTTCCCGGCTTTTAAAACTGCCACAGGTTTTTTGGATGTCGTATATTTCAGAGCTTCAATGAATCTTTTCCCATCTTTAATCCCTTTAATGCTATTACCTTGGTGGTCTTATCATCAGCAAAGTATCTCAGGAAATCACTCTCTGTTAAATCTGCGGCATTTCCATAGGACACAAAAGCAGAAAAGCCTATTTCTTCCTTATTTTCCATCGCCAAAGCTGCACCATCAAAAGCTCCACTTTGGGAGATTAAAGCTAACTCCCTCTTTTTAAACTCTAACCTCAAAAGAACCCAGCACAGTTGCCGATTTCGCTAAAACTAGCAGAAATAACAACGGCACCATTAATTTATCCCAATTTCTTCAATCAATCCCGGGATAAACTTGGCGGGAATCACTATTATTGATCTCCCCCTCAAAACCTCCTTCAACAATGTTCTCCAGAATCTCATAGGCTATCGCTTCCTTTTTGAAAGCCTAAATATTGTAACGGGAGAGGATAAGAGAAAAGTCAGATTCATTAATTCACCTCCTGCGTTTTTTCAAAAGCAGAGGTAGTAGGGTTAATCCCACAATAACCCCGGGTCCGCAGATTTTCTTCTCTTCAAAAACCATATTTATAACGGTTCCGCTGATTTTGCTGTGTGTCAATTCAACATCCTCTCCCGGTGATTCAATATTAACTTTCTCGAACTTGAATGGAAGCCTTATTGTGACGTTCCACGTCCTCTTCGTCAGCGTTTCTTTATATTGGAGCATTGGTTTTGCTTCTCCTGAAAAGACTACGCCGTTTTCGGTGCTTTTTATGTCAAATTTTATC
>DQUR01000182.1 GCA_015662175.1 Thermococcus paralvinellae
ACAGAGGCTAAAGAAATCCTTGACAGCGTTATGCGTCATTTGGGAATTGAATACGAGCTTGAGGAGACGGAGCATGGCTCATTTATCCCAGGAAGAGTCGGAAAGGTAATTGTTAATGGCAAGGAAATCGGTATAATCGGCGAAATCCACCCACAAGTTTTGGAGAACTGGGGTATTGAAATGCCTGTTGCGGCATTTGAGATATTTTTAAAGCCCCTCTACACTTAAGGTGGGTAGTATGAATTGGGCTTGCTTTTTGCAATCGCCATTGGTCTTCTAATTTGGGCTATACGCACCAAAATTGATGGACAAAAAATGGGGCAGGTTTTTTCTTTTCTCTTGATTATAATAGTTGGACTTGCTTTAGTGAATTGGAGGGCTGGAAAAATCCGGGATGCCTATATTTACTTCAAAATAGTATGACTCCTCTTTGGTTTAATCGTTTATGTTGAAGAATTCAGCATAAAGATTGTGATAACATTGCTGCTTATAGCTGTCGGGATTCTTGGATTGACTCTTTACCGGTTTGAGGCGACTGTAACGGATATTTTAGGTTGGTTATTAACACAATGGTGGCATTATACGGATTTGCGTATCTGGGAGAGCTGGTAAACCAAAGAAGGGCTGAAAAACCTAAAACCTAAAAAATCAAAGGTTAGGCCTTAAGCTTTTCTTTTGTCTTATTTTTCTTTCCAGTCTGTTGATTAGTTGAGTAAGCATTATCTCAAAGTTCTCGATGGCACTTAACACCTCATTATCCCTTACGCATTTGACCTCCATTCCTCTCACCTCCAATAACAGTATCCACCAATGTGCATTTAAATTTTGTCCCGGTTTTATTGTCAATGTTTCGAAAAATTTGAGACCTATTTGCATAGTTTTAAACATCTTTCCTTTACATTTATAAAGGTTTACATAACAAAAGACATCAACGCCTGGAGAAAAACTTGGATGTCTCCTTGTGAACATCAATGCATGAAAACTTCATGCATGAAAACTTTAAATTTAAAGCTTTTATTTCCAAATATGAGAGTTGCCCTAAAAATAGCATATGACGGCACCAAATTCAGTGGATTTCAGCGACAACCTCAACCTCAATTGAGAACGGTGGAGGGTGAGATAATTAAAGCCCTTCAAAAACTTAACCTGATTGAATCCCCAGAAAAAGCAAATTTCAAGGGAGCCTCAAGGACGGATAGGGGAGTCAGCGCATTTGGAAATGTGGTTGCATTCAATACCGAAAATCCAAAACTTGCTCATCCAAGGATTTTAAACCATCATTTAAGGGATGTTTGGGTTTTAGGGATTGCCCAGGTTCCGAGCAATTTTCATCCAAGGTTCTGGGCCAAAAGTAAGATTTACCGCTACTACTTAGTTGATGAAGGGTTTGATGTAGATGTAATGAAAGAATGCGGCCGGCTTTTCGTTGGTGTTCATGATTTTTCTGCCTTTGCCAGGCTTGAAAAGTCCAAGAATCCTGTAAGGGAAATAACCCGGCTTGAGATAACTCCGAAAGGGGACATTGTTATAATAGAGATTGAGGGAAAGAGTTTTCTCTGGGAAATGGTCAGGAGGATTGTAACTGCATTAAAGCTGTGTGGTCTTGGTGTTATTGGGGCTGAGGAGATAAGGAAAATGTTGAGTGGAAAAACGGAGAAAAAACTGCCTCCAGCACCTCCGGAGAATCTCGTTTTGTGGGAAATAAAATATGACAGTGTAAATTTTCAAATTGATGAATACTCGCTCAAAAGGATTGGACGGGAGTTTTTTGAAAGGTTTAGCTATGCCCTGGTTAGGGCAAGCATGTTCAGGGATTTTCTATCATCCCTGTGCCACTGTCGTAGAACTTTCCATAATAATGCTTTAGGGCTTTCTCCCTTTCGAGAAAGTGTGTAAACAACAGCGGGTCATCATCTTGGACATCGACTATTACAGCTTCTTTTCCATCTTTTGGTCTCAGTGCCCTTCCAATTGTCTGGATTGTCATTATGTTACTCTTTCCCCCACCGGCCAAAATTATGGCGGAAATCTCCGGTATATCAACCCCCTCTTTAAGCAGGGTTGAAACCAGGACTTGGATTTCCCCGTTCTTAAACTTTTCAAAGATTTCCCACCTATCAGGACTTTGGGAACTTAAAAACTCGGCGTTAATACCTCTTTCCTTTAGCATCTTCACGAGGATTTCTCCGTGGTCGATTCTTCTGACATCAATCAAAACCCTGTGTCCATCTTTCGCAAGCTCAATAGCTTTTTCAACAATGGCTTTGTTCCGCTCTTCGTTTTCCATAATCATCTCTTCGTAAAGCTCCTTGTAACCCTCAGCCAAGGCTGGCCCCGATTTATACCTGATGATCTCAAATTTTGGCTTTGCTAAGAAGCCTTCCTCAATCAGCTCGTCAGCCTTAACCTCGTAAATTATCGGTCCTATTGCTCCCTCAATCTTCATCTCTTCCCCCCTAATCCTTCTCCATGGCGTGGCCGAGAGCCCAAAGCGATAGACTTGGGGTAGGGACATTCCAAGCTGGTAGAACTTTTCCGCCGCTGAGGTTCTGTGACACTCATCAAAAATCACTATGGCGTAGGGGAGCTTGAGTTTGTTGGCACCTCTTGAGAGAAGTGTTTGAATCATGGCCACGGTTATGGGTTTTTCACTCCACTTATTGTCCCCGACGATACCAGCTTCGACCCCAAGAACATCCTCTGCTTTTTCTTTCCATTGATAAAGGAGCTCTTTGGTATGAACAACTATAAGCGTGGAGAGATCAAGCTCGTGGACAACCCTTAAACCTACAACTGTCTTTCCGCTCCCAACGGGCAACGCAAGAACACCCATCTTTGTTTTTATTGCCTTTCTGACGGCTTTCTGCTGGTATCTTCTTAGCTCGTACTTTTCGTTCCACCCTGAGTTCAGCTTAATACCCTCAACTTC
>DQUR01000097.1 GCA_015662175.1 Thermococcus paralvinellae
GATCTAAGACTGGCTGGAGTTGGCATGATTGGTGTGGTTCATGCCACCAAACCCATTGATGCAATTCAGCGTTTCATTGGAAGGGTTGAGCTGGGAATGATACCCCAGATAGTTGATACGGTAATTTTTATTAGGGCGGGAAGGATTGACAAGGTTCTGACGCTTGAGTATAAGGTTAAGGTACCAAGTGGAATGAAAGAAGAGGACCTCGCAAGGCCTGTGATTGAGGTCAGAGACTTCGAGACCGGAGAGCTTGAATACGAAATCTACACCTACGGTGAGGAGATAAGTGTTGTCCCAGTGAAAAGGGGAGAAAAACCACCAGCCATAAAATTGGCAGAGAAGAGGCTCAAGCAGGAGATTAAGAAATTCCTGCCGGATGTCTATACCGAGGTAGAGCTTGTAAGTCCTCACAAAGCGGTGATCTATGCGGATGAGTTTGACATTCCGACAATAATCGGAAAGAAGGGTAAAAGGATCACTGAGATTGAAAAGAAACTGGGTATAAGCATCGATGTAAGGAGTTTCGAGGAAAAGATGGTCGAAATGCCAAAGGAGAAGATAGCGGTTGAGGTGGAGGAAAAGAAGAAGCAGATTGTCTTAAGGGTTTCACCGGATTACGCAAAGAAGCCTTTGAAGTTCTTCGGTGGAGAGCAGTATGTATTTACAGCAACGCCTTCAAAGAAGGGTATAGTCAAAGTGAACAAGAACACACCAATTGGAAGGGAGCTTAAACGCCTGCTTGAAGCTGGAATTGAAATCTGGGCTTCACCTTAAATGGAAAAGCCTGAGCTCAGTTGCGAGGGTAGTCATCACCGCTAGATTCAGCTAGCGAAATTGTCATCATCGCCCGAAAGATTTTTATCCTAAGTTCTTAAGTCCCTTTCGATGTTTGTGCTAGCATCTCAGAGCCCAAGACGAAGAGAAATTTTGGGGAGATTCTTTGAGAACTTTAAGGTAGTGCCAAGTAACGCTGATGAGAACGTTATTGCTGAAAACCCACGAGAGAAGGCAATTGAAGTCGCAAGGAGAAAGGCGTGGGAAGTTTACAACAAAACGGGAGGCACCGTGGTTGGGGCCGATACAATTGTTGTCCTTGAGAACAAAGTCCTTGGGAAACCCAGAGATAAAGAAGAAGCAAAGGAGATGCTCAAGCTGTTAAGCGGGAAAATCCATGAGGTTATCACGGGTTACTGTATAATCCACAAAGGAGAGATCACGGGCTTTGAAGTCACAAAAGTTAAGTTCAGGGAGCTTGGTGAGGAGGAAATTGATTGGTATGTAAGAACGGGAGAGCCCTTAGATAAGGCTGGAGCCTATGCTGTTCAAGGAAAAGCTGCCATTTTTATAGAGTGGATTCATGGGGACTTTTACAACGTTATGGGACTGCCAGTTAAGGTTGTGCTCATCCTCAGAAGCTTAGGATTTCCGTTAAAGCAATTCTGAGAAGAGCAAATCATCCTTTGTTCCGCCAGCTTTTTTAAAGACCTTTTTACTCCATCCAATGGCTCCTACCTCGGCGGGCATGTGAGCATCACTTGCAAATGTCAGCTTAACTCCCCTTTTAATACACAGCTTTATGAAATCCAGCTCCGGCACTCTATAGCGAGAGCTGATTTCAAAGGCTTTGCCGTGCTCTTCAGCAAGCTCAACAATTTCCAGATATTCCCCATGGCTTGGGTATCCTGTGTAGGGAAAGAGGTTGCCAAAATGCCCTATTATGTCCACATTATCGTCTTGAATTGCTATCTTAATTAACTCGAGGTGGGCATTAATCCCTTCGGGCCATAAGTGGGCGGAGGCAATAACATAATCAAGCTTTTTTGCCATATCATCAGTTATATCAACGCCCGTTGTGAGGATGTTGGCTTCAATTCCAGCTAGGATGGTAATTTCACTTTCCTCTTTTATCCGCTTAATCTCTGAAATGTAAGCGTTAAACCTTTTTGGAGTAAAATAGTGGATATGGTCACTTATGCCAATTAACCTAAGACCCTTCTTCTCTGCTTCGGCAACGTTGTCCCTGATTGTGCCAATGCCATCAGAATATTGGGTGTGTGTATGCATATCCATCATTTTAGAAACCTGCATGTTTTAGCACTATGTCCAATTAAATGTTTTTTGGTTTTGGTTTAAGATTCAAAACCTGCCAAAACTGGAATTGGAAATGACATGTCTATTTTGTTCATTGCAATATCATGAACATAAATGTTCAAACTTTATAACTTTCGAACTTTTCAAATCATCGGATAAAATATCCAAAGTAAAGTCAAACCTTTAGTTTTGACAACTTTTAAATAGGAACAGAGAGTAGAAAAATTTGGTGAGGGAGATGGTCGAGCGTTCGAAGATTCGAGTTGTGATAGCCAAGCCGGGTCTCGATGGCCATGACAGGGGGGCTAAGGTGGTTGCCAGGGCACTGCGTGACGCAGGTTTCGAGGTGATCTACACGGGTATAAGGCAAACCCCTGAGCAGATAGTGGAAACGGTTATCCAAGAGGATGCTGCAGTTTTGGGCTTGAGCATACTATCCGGAGCTCATATGGTTCTCATTCCCAAGGTCCTCAGGCTTCTCGAAGAGAGAGGTTTGAGGATTAATGAGGACGTGGTTGTTTTTGCCGGGGGAATAATTCCACCCGATGACGCGGAGGAGCTCAAAAAGATGGGTGTTGCCGAGGTATTCGGTCCCGGAACTCCATTGAGTAAAGTGATAGAGTTCATAGATGAGAGCGTGAAGAGGCTAAAGAGATTCAGGGAAGCCTCATAAACTTTATATTTTCTGTTGGACAATTAAACCAAGTGATCCAAATGATTGACGAGTTAATTGAAAGGATGCTCAGGGGAGATAAGAAGGCAACTGCAAGGTTAATAACCCTCGTTGAAAATGATGAGGAAAAGGCCCGTGAAATAGTGAAAAAAATTTACAGATATACCGGAAATGCCTATATCGTTGGCATTACCGGGCCTCCTGGTTCCGGAAAGTCAACGCTGCTTGACAAACTCATAAAACAGGCCCGTGATGAAGGTCTAATAGTTGGGGTCATTGCCATTGATCCAACTTCACCATTCACTGGCGGGGCATTGCTTGGTGACAGGATTAGGATGCAAAGACACTCAACTGATCCCGGAGTTTTCATCAGGAGTATGGCTACTCGTGGAAGTCTTGGAGGCTTAGCCAAAGCAACGAATGACGCTATTAAAGTCCTTGATGCCTATGGATGTGATGTTATTTTTGTTGAAACCGTTGGCGTTGGGCAGGTTGAGATTGATATCGTTAAAACTGCTGATACCGTGGTTTTGGTGACAGTTCCCGGTTTGGGAGATGATATTCAGGCGATCAAGGCAGGTTTAATGGAAATTGCAGACATATTCGTCATAAACAAAGCTGACAAGGAAGGCGCAGACGCAACTTTCTTCGAGCTAAGTATGATGCTCGACCTTGAAAAGGAAAAGTGGGAAAAGAGGGGATGGAGACCACCGATAATTGAGACGGTTGCCGTTACGATGAAAGGCATTAGAGAGCTCTGGGAGGCAATGAAAGAGCACAGAAAATTCCTCAAGGAGAGCGGAGAAATTGAGAGAAAAAAGAGGTTCAGAGCAGAGGAGGAGATTAGGACAATCGTTTCTGGCTCTGTTGCAAAGAAAATTGGTGAAAGGCTCAGGGATGAGGAGCTTTCAAAACTGATTGATAAAATCGTGGAAAGGAAAATTGATCCCTATTCCGCTGCTGAGGTTGTTTTGGAGAAAACCCTGGGGGTGAAGATATGATAAGGAAAATTGACCATGTTGGAATTGCTGTTAAAAATCTGGACGAAGCTATCAAGCTCTGGGAAAAGCTTGGGTTGAAGGTTGCCGAGATTGAGGAAGTTCCGGAGCAAAAAGTTAGGGTTGCCGTGTTTAAGGTTGGTGAAAGCAGAATTGAGCTTTTGGAGGGAACAAGCGAAGACTCACCGATATCGAAGTTCATCGCCAAGAGGGGAGAGGGCATTCATCACATTGCCCTTGGCGTTGAAAACATTGAGGAACACTTGGAGAAACTCAAAGAGGAAGGATTTAGATTAATAGATGAAAAACCAAGAATTGGTGCAGGCGGTGCAAAAATAGCGTTTGTTCATCCAAAGAGTGTCAATGGAGTCCTGTTAGAACTGTGTGAGAGAAAGGGTTGAGCTTTTGTTTTTTAATTCAGTAACCTATATATAATCTCTTTCTCAATTTTTCCCCTTAGGTGTATGAGATGCCATACATTGAGAAACTTGAGATGAAGGGGTTCAAATCATACGGTAACAAAAAAGTTGTTGTTCCTTTCTCCAAAGGATTTACGGCAATAGTTGGTGCCAATGGCAGTGGCAAGAGTAACATTGGGGATGCCATACTTTTCGTTCTTGGGGGACTCTCCGCTAAAGCAATGCGTGCTACAAGGATAAGCGATCTAATCTTCTCAGGGACCAAAAAAGAGTCCCCGGCAAAATACGCTGAGGTCGCGATTTACTTCAACAATGA
>DQUR01000024.1 GCA_015662175.1 Thermococcus paralvinellae
ATTGGAATCAACGCTTGGCGAATTCTGTGGAACTTGGGGCTGACATCTCTCATAACACTTGCGTACATCCTGTTTTTCGGTTTGAGAATTCGCTTTAACCTCGGTGTTCTGGTCGTCATCTTGAACGGTATCCTGCTAATTTTTGCCCTCGACCTGTTCTCAGCCGGATTCAGAATAGCAACTAAAGCCATCCAGGACTCTTTAATTCTTCAATATAACTGCCCAGCTCGTCAGCGGGCTTTACTTTTCGTCCGATAAACGCCCCTCTTGGCTCCAGCCCATCTCAAAAATCCATCCTGAAACCTACATCCTTCAAATGGGCAGGCTCACAATGGGTGGCGGCTACTTGTTATCCCAGATCCTCCTCAGCCTGATGAACATGCTCCTCCTAAGGTACCTCACCTTCAGGTGGGGCTTTAACAGGGCGGGACAGCCGGGAACGCTGGGGCACATGTGAGGTGAGTCTAATGAGGGTACGCATTCTCAAGGAGGAGTGTGAAAACGGAAAACTCGTGTTGCTTCTTAAGGTGGGGATCGAACTAAACTATATACACAAGCACGAGCTGGGCGAACTGGAGAGGCAGATATTGGACTTCATTCTCGACAGTGATGAGGTAACACAAAGAGAGCTAAGTCGAGTGTTCGGCAGAGCTAAAGCCTGCAGAGCAGTAAAAAACCTCGAAAACATGGGATTAATTCAACGTGAAAGAAAAGGGAAAACGTACATCATTAAGGTGGTTTAGTGATAGAAGCGGTTAATTTAACCAGGCTCGACGCAAATGGTCTCGTGATACCAGCGAGGGGTCACCTCTACATCAAAGGACACGGTTCAATTCAGGAGAGTTAGGAGCAGAATCTTTGCAATTTTCGAAAGAAATGAGTTGGCCTCTTCCAGTGGCGTGTAAGCGTGAGAAGAACCTTAAGTACATAGCGGAACTGGGGGAATTCCTAAGGCGGAATCCGAAAGAAGAGTTAATGCTCAACACTTTGTTAAAATACAACGTTATCGCTGTTCACACTTCTCAAGTTACCCTGGAAGGAGCCTTCATGCACATCTGCAAAAGGGAAAAAAGAACAGACTCAAAATCACTTCCCGACTGGATAGTTTGGTGCTTCATTCGTTATGAAGATGTCGTGTGGATGGCTTTCCCTAACACCAGCCTGGGTTGTTATCACGAACTCGCCCCTCTCCTTGAGCTCCACGATGTTTTTCGCCCCAACGTAACCCATCCCCGCCTTCAATCCTCCAACCAGCTGATAGAGCACCTCCCCAACGCTTCCTTTGTAAGGGACGATCCCTTCAACACCTTCGGGGACGAACTTTTTGGTCTTCATATAGCCGCCTTGGTAGTATCTTTCTGCACCTCCTTTCATCATTGCCCCTAAAGAGCCCATCCCTCTATACTGCTTGTATTTCCTTCCGTTTATGACGACCTCCTTTCCAGGGGCCTCCCTGGTGCCAGCCAAGAGCGAACCGAGCATAACAGCGTCGGCTCCAGCGGCTATTGCCTTGACGATGTCACCGGAGTAGCGTATCCCTCCATCTGCAATGACCTTAATTCCGTATTCTTCTGCTCTGTCCGCAACAATTGCTATTGCTGTAATCTGGGGAACACCAACTCCAGCGACCACTCTCGTTGTGCATATGCTTCCGGGCCCTATTCCAACTTTAACGGCATCTGCAAAGGTTAAATCATCAACGGCCTTCGGATTCGCTATATTCCCAACTATTAAGTCGGCATCAACTCTGGCCCTGATTTCCTTCATGGATTTAATCGCTTTTAGATTGTGTGCATGGGCGGTGTCAATAACTATGGCATCAACACCCGCTCTATCCAGCGCTATGGCTCTCTTCAGGTCAAAAGGCCCAACCGCTGCAGCGACTATTAAGTCCCCGTTTTCATCCCTCACAGCATTTTTGAACTTCTTCCTCAGAACCAAATCGCTCATGGTTATCAGTCCAATAAGTTTGCCCTCTTCACTCACAACGGGCAGTCTGTCTACCCTGTTTTCCACCATAATCCTCATCGCTTCTTCAACACTTACATTTTCCCTGACCGTTATGACCTCCCTCGTCATGATATCCCTTACTTTATGGCCCTCTTTTGTTGCAATGTCCTTCTTTGAGAGAATTCCGACAACTTTATCTCCTTCAACCACGGGCAAACCGTCAATTCCCTCCCTTTCCATTACGAAAAGTGCATAATCAACTGCCTCCTCCGGGCCTATGGTTATGACGTCCTCAATTATAAAGCGCTCTGCCCTCTTGACTCTTTTAACCATCTCAACCTGCTCCTCGATGCTCATGTTTCTGTGAATTACCCCAAGGCCACCTTCCCTGGCCATCGCTATCGCCATCTTCCACTCTGTAACCGTGTCCATCGCCGCGCTGAGAATAGGAATGTTGAGTTTTATGTTTGGCGTAATTTGAGTAGAAACGTCAACATCTTTGGGCTCAACCTCTGTTGCCTGCGGAACCAGAAGAACATCATCAAAGGTATAGCCCTTAATTGCATTGACAAGTTTTTGTTCAAATTTCCCCATAACATTCCCTCCTCCCCGGTCTTTTTAACATAAATCTGATAAAGATTTTTAAGGTTTTTGTCTACAAACTAATGGTTTGTCAAATTTCCCAGAGAATGACGAATTTATGAAAAATGAATCAACTGTCTGGGTTTCAATACAAAGCAATTTTTAACAACAGTTTTTGGCATAATTGATATTTCTTGAATGTTTTTGCACAGTTTGCTAACTTTACAAACGTAAAGCTTATAAACCTAAGGTAATGCCTGAAAATGAACACCCTCTCGAGGTGATGGCAATGAACAAAATAAAAAGGGCACTCGCCTACATAGCACCAGTCGCAATCGTCTTGGTCTTGCTGGCACTCGCATGAAAATCTGACAGTCATGCTCATCATTCATTCCAAATTTTTGTCTTTTCTCCTTCTTATTCCAAATTCATTGAACATCTGACAACTAATTTGCCAAAAAATATAATAAACAACCAGCTTATCCTTTACCGGTGGTTTCCATGGTAAGGGGGGAGTACGAA
>DQUR01000145.1 GCA_015662175.1 Thermococcus paralvinellae
ATCCGGCCCACCGCTAAAAATTATGCCTCTTGGGTTCATCGCTTTTATCTCCTCTAAGGGTGTTGCATTCGGTATTATCCTCGCCTCAACGCCCAAATACCGTAAGGTCCTCCAGATTCTGTGGACGTACTGCCCGTGGTTGTCCATTATGATTATCATCTCAACCCCTCACTCAAATTCTATCGTCGCGGGGGGTTTGTTCGTTATATCGTAGAAGGACTCTACCCACCTCCGGAATCTCGCTGGTTATCCTGAAGGCTATCCTCTGCAAAACCTCAAAGGGAACGTTCATCGCGTTTGCAGTCATTCCATCCAAACTCTCAACGATCCTAACGACAACGGTTTCCTTGTATGCCCTGATGTCCCCCTGAACTCCGACGGTTTTAACGCCAAGGAGAACCGCGAAGGCCTGCCAGGGTTTTAAGCCAGCCTTTTCAATTTCCTCCTCAACTATTGCATTTGCCTCCCTGACGATGGCCACCCTCTCCGGTGTGACCTCCCCAAGGACACGGACAGCCAGTCCCGGACCGGGAAAGGGCATCCTGTTATATATTTTCTCGGGAAGGCCGAGCTCCCTTGCCAGTTCCCTGACCTCATCCTTGTATAAATCACGAAGGGGCTCTATGAGCTTCAAATTTAACCTTTCTGGAAGACCTCCAACGTTATGGTGACTCTTTATCCCACCCCTGCTCTCAATCCAATCTGGAGCAATTGTCCCCTGAATCAGGAACTCTGCATCAATTTCCCTCGCAACCTCCTCAAATACATCTATGAAAACCTTTCCGATTATCTTCCTCTTCTCTTCGGGATCAGTTACACCTTTTAATGCCTCAAAGAACCTGCTCTGGGCATCAACATAGGTTAAATTCAGGCCAAATTCATCCCTAAAGGTTTTTATGACGAATTCCGGCTCTCCTTTTCTGAGGAAGCCGGTATTTACAAACACTGCATGGAGTTTATCCCCAATTGCTTTGTGGGCCAAAATTGCCGCGGTCGAGCTGTCAACTCCTCCCGATAGTGCTATTATCGCTTTTCCATCACCAACGATTTCCCTAATCTCCCTGACTTTTTTTTCGATAAACCTTTCCCACATGAGCATCACCTTTTTTCAACATTAAAAGGGTAAATTTATAAATCTATGCTTGGATTTATTAACATTTTCATGTTAAAATTTGAGTTAATCTGTTCATTCAAGTTCATCTGTGAGGATTGTCTCCAGAGTAGAAGAAAGACTGGAGTTTACAACGTTACAATTGGTGACCTCGAGCCGGTGCAGGTTACTGTGCTTAAGCCTGCTGAGTTCGTGCTCAGCAACTTGACTGTCGATCCGCTCAACGGAACCGCACCACTTGAGATTACAGAAGGAAAAATTACTTTAAATTTTTTCATCTATAAAAACAAAAACGAAATCTTGCAGATGAGGGGAGGTATGGGCTTCGTGTATCTCCTGTTAGCTGTTCTGGAACCGAATATGATGCCGTCTGCACTGTTGATATTTATCCC
>DQUR01000067.1 GCA_015662175.1 Thermococcus paralvinellae
AATATCCCACTCCAAGCGGAAGGATTGAGTTCTACTCCCAGAGAGCCGTTAGGAGAGGACTCTTGCCATTCCCTGCATACAGTTCGCTTAAGGGAGATTATCCCTTACAGCTCCTCAGTCCAACGTATAGAATGACAACAACAAGCCAGTATCACAACACCTACGGAATCATAGACCCCCATCTTTACATAAATCCCAAAGATGCGGGGGAAAGGGGGATTAATGAGGGAGATACCGTTGAAGTATACAACAGATTCGGAAGAATAAAAACGACAATCAAGCTGACTGAAGACGTTCCAGGAGGTGTTGTTTTGCTGTATAAGGCTTTCTGGATTTCAAAGCTTGGATGGAACGTTAATGTGTTAACAACTGATGAGACCATCGAAAATTATGGAAACGCATCTTCATACCATTCAACTTGGGTCAATATCAGGAAAGTTTAGACAATCTAACGCCTTCTACTTCCTAATTTTTGACAAGATTTCTCTAGTCGTTTTCTCAATCTGCCAATTTTTTTGGATACTTTATTATACTAAAATCCTAAATCATAAAATTCGTCTTGACTATTCGACAACGTTAATTATGTTAGGCGAACCAAAAAGTTTATATATTCGAACCACTTAGATTATAATGAAAAACATTCAGAGGTGATGGAAATGGTAGTGATAGGGGAAAAATTCCCAGAGGTTAAGGTTAAGACAACCCACGGAGTAATTAAGTTGCCGGACTACTTCGCAGAGAAGGGCAAGTGGTTCATCCTCTTCAGCCACCCGGCAGACTTCACACCAGTCTGTACAACTGAATTCTATGCAATGCAGAAGAGGGCCGAGGAATTCAGAAAGCTTGGCGTTGAGCCAATTGGACTCAGCGTTGACCAAGTGTTCAGCCATCTCAAGTGGATGGAGTGGATCAAGGAAAACCTCGGCGTTGAGATTGACTTCCCAATCATAGCCGATGACCGCGGTGAGCTTGCTGACAAGCTGGGCATGATACCAAGCGGTGCTTCAATAACTGCAAGGGCAGTTTTCATCGTCGATGATAAGGGGGTAATTAGGGCAATCCTCTACTATCCGGCCGAGGTAGGTAGGGACTGGGACGAGGTCCTTAGGCTGGTCAAGGCACTCAAGATAAGCACTGAGAAGGGCGTCGCACTTCCACACAAGTGGCCACAAAACGAGCTCATTGGTGACAAGGTCATCATCCCACCGGCCAGCACCATCGAGGAGAAGAAGAAGCGCGAAGAAGCTAAGGCCAAGGGCGAAATTGAGTGCTACGACTGGTGGTTCTGCTACAAGAAGCTTGAGTGACTTTTTCTTCGTTTTTCTCTTCTGTTTCAGTGAACATTTTTTGAGTGTCACTTTTATCGGTTCCATCAGATATCTTAAAGGAGGTGACTCAAATGCCGAAAGTTTGGATAGAAAGAATTCTTAACGAACCAGAACTTTACCTGCTTAGGGTTGATGACGACCAAGTAAAATACTTCGAGGCAGCTTGGGAGATTCCAGAAGGGATAACCTATAATGCCTACCTTTTAAAGCTGGGTAATGCTGTCGTGCTTTTCGATGCTTGGAAAAAAGATTATACTGAAGAGTTTATAGAGGCACTCTCAAAGCTTGTTGATCCCAAAGAGATAACACACATAATAGTCCATCACACCGAGCCTGACCACAGTGGCTCTCTCCCCAAAGTCCTCGAGCTCAATGGCTATAGAGCTCAGCTCATAGGGACGGGTTTTGCAAAGAAACTTCTCGAGGCATTTTACGGATCAAAGGTTGCTGAAAACTTTCATATAATCAAAGATGGCGAGGAAATGAAAATAGGTGGAAAAACTTTCCGCTTTATCACAGTCCCATGGCTCCACTGGCCCGATACAATGATTACGTATGTAGTTGAGGATGGCTTGATGTTTGGCTGTGATGTCTGTGGTGGTTATTCCATTCCGGAGGGCATAGATGACATCAATGAAGAAGTGGTTCAAAAGTATCTCCCCTATGTTGCAAAGTACATTGTCACCGTCATCGGACATTATCACAAGTACATTGTCCAGAATATGGAGAAGCTCAAGAAGCTTGGAATAATCGAAGAAACGAGAATGATTCTTCCGGGTCATGGTCTCATATGGAGGAAGAACCCAAAAAGGATCTTTGAGTACTATGAAGCTGTTGGGGCTGGAATTCCAAAGAAGGGCAAAATCCTTGTAATTTACGACTCAATGTATGGCTTTGTTGAAGGTGCTATTAAAATAGCCCTGGATGAGCTGAAAAAGCACGGCTATAATCCGGTTGTGTATAAGTTCACGGACAGGGAAGCTCCACCAGTCAGTGATATTCTCGGTGATATCCCTGATAGTGAGGCACTCATAATCGGGGCATCAACGTATGAAGCAAACATTCATCCAAGGGTCCGCTACGTTCTTTATGAGATAGTCGATAAGGCAAACTACGAAAAACCCGTTCTCGTCCTTGGCTCATATGGCTGGGGTGGTGTAGCTGGAAAAGAAATTGAGACGATTATAATGAAGAGCAAGTTTGATCTTGTCGAGACAATTGAAGCCAGGGGAAGGGCAACCAAGGAAGATGAGAGGAGGATTAGAGAGGGGGTTAAAAAGCTCTTAGAGAGGCTGAATAAATGAGACTCCTCATAGTTGGAAACGGTGTAGCAGGAATCACACTGGCGAAAGAGCTTTCAGGGGAGTTTGATGTAACTATAGTTGATTAGGGAAAACATTCCATACTACAGCAAGCCAATGCTTAGTCATTATATAGCTGGATTCATTGACAAAAAGGCTCTCTTTCCATATTCTTTTGAATGGTATGAAAAAAAGGGTATAAGGCTTAAGCTTGGAGTTGAGGCCAAGGTAATAGACAGGGCAAGGAAAAGGCTGATAACCTCAGGAGGAGAACTTAACTATAATATTTTGGTTCTCGCAACGGGAGCAAAGGCAAAAGAGGCTGTGGTGGAGGGCAAAGAGTACACAAAGGTGCTGAGAACGTTTGAAGACGCAGAGTCAATAAAAGATGCTCTTGAGCATGAAGGGAGAATAATAATTTTAGGCGGTGGATTTATAGCCCTTGAGCTTGCTGGAAATCTTGCAAAGGCTGGCTACGATGTAAAACTCGTCCACAGGAGAAATACATTTCTTGGCCTTGATGAGGAGCTGAGCGAAATATTGAAGGAGAAGCTTGAAAATGCTGGAGTGAAGTTTTATCTCAACACAAATTTATTAAAAGCTGATGAAAACGGTGTTCTTACGGATAAGGGCTACATCGATGGCAAGCTTAAAGTGTGTGCTTTTGGTATAGTCCCAAACAAGGAAATCGCAATGAGAAGCGGAATACACACCGGGAGAGGTATCCTAATTGATGAACAGTTCAGAACCTCCGCGAAGGATGTGTACGCAATTGGGGACTGCGCTGAGTATAACGGTATAATTTGTGGAACCGCCAGGGCTTCTATGGAACATGCGAGGGTTCTGGCAAATCTACTCAGAGAAAAAGAAGGTAGATACAATTTTGAGTTTCGCTCCTTAGTTTTTAAGTTTGCTGATTTTTCAATCGCAGTGATCGGCAAAATCAAAGGAAATGGACAATGGATAAATGAAAACATCAAAATATTCAGCTCTCAAGGGAAAATCCTGGGTGCAGTAATTTTTAATGACTTAAAAACTGCCACAAAACTCGAAAAGCTTATTAGGATGGGAGCAAGCCTTAATGAGCTCTTGTAGAAGGCCCAGAGAAAGCCTTTTATATTATCTTAAAAACATACTTTACTTTAAAAAACACAAAGCTTATGCAGGTGAAAGCCAGGTCCACATGAAGTATCTTATTCTTGCAGATGTTGCTGAAAAAGAAGGATTTCCAAACGTAGCAAAGCTCTTTAGGGCAATCGCATTTGCTGAGCTTGTTCACGCTAGGAACCATTTCAAGGCCCTTGGAAATGTAAGGGATACGGTTGAAAATCTCCAAATAGCCATAGATGGTGAAACCTTTGAAGTTGAGGAAATGTATCCAGCTTACAAGGCTGTTGCGGAATTGCAGGGAGAAAATGAAGCCGTTAGGAGCACACACTATGCATTGGAGGCGGAGAGGATTCACGCTGAGCATTAATATTAAGAAGGTTTACATATGCCCTGTCTGCGGTTATACGGCAGTAGATGAGG
>DQUR01000031.1 GCA_015662175.1 Thermococcus paralvinellae
AATGAGAAAAGTCCCTGCCCTGTATTCGATGATCTTTTCCATAGTTAGAGCTGCCCCTCTACCCTTAATCAGATTCAAATTGGGATCAACCTCATCAGCGCCATCAACAGCTATGTCAATTGCATCAACTTCATCTAAACTTACCACTGGAACCCCGTTTTCTATGGCCAAGATTCTTGCCTGATATGAGGTTGGCAGGCCATAAACATCAAAAAGCTCCTCCTTCATGATCATTTTACCCAGCATTTTAATGAAATACGCCGTCGTGGAACCCGTTCCCAGTCCAACTATCATATCATCCTCGATGTATTTCAAGGCTTCCTTTGCAACCAGCTTTTTCATCTCCTCCATGCGTCATCCCTTTGTCGCGTTATACAACAGGCTTTGATTTGAGTAGAGCACGGGCTGTTGTGGAAGCACTATGTTATACACAAGTATCGTGAAGTAAAACCAGAACAGCAGAAAGCCCCAAACGGATTTTCTGAGAAGAGCCCTATCATCTTTCAGCTCTTCAGGTAGGTCTTTGATGATTGTCTTAACCACTTTAGGGGTAAGGAAGTACAGAAGCAAACCCGAGATGTAGCCAAGATTGGCGTTAGCGGAAAGCACACCACTGATTATTCCGCCCAGAGCCCCCATTGCATAGATGACGAGTGACACCTTATTTTCAACTCTCACATATCCCACCTAAGAGCTTAGTATTTAAAGGCCTTTAAAATTCTTTCTATTCTTCAAATTCTTCAAGGTTTTCCAACAAACGCTGCCCCTTCTCAGTCAATTTATAGTAAATCTTCCTTCCCCTCTTATGGGCCTCTTCTATGAGTCCCAAGCCCTCAAGCTCTTTGACGTGTTGATAAACAGCCTGGTACTTCATTGGCTTCTCCAGGTTTTCCCATATTTCATAGCCATACATGGGTTTTTCCCTCAGCATTTTTAGGATTTTAAGTTTTGTCCCGCCGATAGAAAACTTCTCACGCTCTTCTATGTAATAGCCCTTGAGTCCAGAGCCTGTGACAATGAGAACAATTCTGTCATCTTTTTCAAAGTATCCTTCATCGTTGAGCCTAAGGAGAGCTGGAATCACAACAGCGGAGGCATATTCAGCAAAAACCCCTTCCTTAGCCAGCATCTTTTCTCCCAAGTCAAGTTCATCTTCCTTAATCACAACAGCTGTCCCACCACTTTCTTTCACAGCCTTAATCGCTCTCTCCCGATTCACTGGATCCTTAACGTAAAGTCCCAAAGCCTTGGTGAACTCTCTCTCTGGTTTTATCCTCAAAATTTCACCCGCTATTGGATTGCATCTATCCGTCTGAACGGCTATTAGCTTGGGTAACCCATCAATTGCCCCAATTTCCAAAAGCTCCCTGAAACCCTTATAAATGCTGTAGAGGTTACTCCCGCTTCCTGTGGGAACGACAACATGTGTTGGGTTTATTTCCTCCCAGAGCTCAAAAGCCACAGTTTTTTGGCCCTCCAGCCCAATTACGTTGTTCTCTGGGGTTATATCATACAGACCATTGAGCTTTGCAAGTTCTCTGGCATAGTCTATGCAATCATCAAC
>DQUR01000118.1 GCA_015662175.1 Thermococcus paralvinellae
AACTTAAAGATGTTGACGACCTTGAAAAGGAATACTTCAGACTGGTGGGTGGTCAGTCATGAATGTGAAAAGATTACTACTACTCCATCTTAGAACCACCCTCCGTGAGTCCGTTTTCGCTTTGGTTGTAATCGGTTTCCTCTTCTGGACATTCATTAACAACGAGGGCGTGGAAGCTTTCCTGAAGTCCAAGAGCATGTTCCAGTTCTACGCTCTCTTCACAATGATGATGGTGGGATACGCCATAACAGTGTCCCTCTCCTTTGCCGGATTCATGAAGAGAAAAGCCTCGAAGTTCTATCAGCTCTACCTCCTCCTTCCGGAAAAGCCTTCCCGTCTTCTCATCGTGGAAATGCTGCCAACTTTTATGATAGCGATCCTCTCAACGTGGGGGATAGGGATTCTCCTCCATCACAAGGCATCCTCCCCTTTCCTATGGCTCATCCTGCCCATTATTGGCAGTGGTCTGTTTACATGGGGGCTTGGAACGGTGTCCCTGACACTCACACTTCAAATGTCCAACGTGAAGGCTCTAAATGCGGTGCTGTTCCTGTTCCTCTTTGTGCTCGTGAGAATACCCAAGTATATAATCAAAGAGCTTGGTCTTGCAACGGGAGCTTTAATGGCAATCTCAGTACTTCTTGCATTGATCGGCCCTCTGGCCCTTGAGAGAATAAATCCGGAAAAGGTTATATTATCTTCGTGAGTTTTTTAAGGCCTTTTCTCTACCCATTTTAGGTGGTCTCATGCTTGTCAGGGCATTCGTTCCAGCACATATCACGGCATTCTTCGTTCCGGTCTTCCACGAGGATCCCCTCAAATCAGGCTCCCTCGGGGCTGGTGTGAACCTTTCCAAGGGCACGAACGTATTTCTCAGTGTTGAGACGGGAACATCCAGGCGACACATCCATGTAGCATTTAACGGTGAGCCCGTGGAAGGAGAGGAGGCAATTATAAGCCACTCCGTTGCTGAAGAGCTCATTCCAATGGATTTCATGGGAGGAGTGGAGGTATGGCAGTACTTTGACTTTCCCAACGGCTACGGCTTCGGTAACAGTGCCGGCGGAGCTTTGGGGACGGCTTTGGTCTTAGGGCACTATTTCAGGAACAAAACGTTCCTTCAGGTGGCACAAATAGCCCACAAGCACGAAGTCCTTAACAAAGGTGGCTTGGGGGATGTTATTGCCCAGGTTCATGGGGGGATTGAGATCAGGATAAAAGCCGGTGCACCTGGAATCGGTGTTGTAGACAACATGTTCTTCGAGGACTACAAGGTTCTCGCAATACCACTGGGGAGATTATCCACAAGGGAAGTTCTTGACAGCGATGTCATAAAAGCAATAGAAAGGGAGGGGCAGAAGGCTTTGGAAATGCTTCTCAAAAACCCAACTCCCCAAAACCTTATGCATCTCGCGAGGAATTTTGCCGAAAACACGGGGCTTTTGGACGGGGAACTGTTGGAGATTGCGAGGAAGATTGATAAACTAACAAAACTACCCTCCTCCATGGTCATGCTCGGAAAAAGTCTTTTTGCCCTTTTAAGGGATGATGAACTGCCAAAAATTCAAGAAAAACTTAGAGATTTGGGCATAGACAGCTATCACATCTGCGAAATTTATAATGAAAAGCCAAAGGTTGGGAGATGGATAGGGTAAGCTTTTATCCCTTGACCTCCTATTTTTCATGGTGGTGACGTATGCTGTACAAAGAGTTGGCCGAGTTATATAAAAGACTTGAAAAAACAACGCTCAAGACTTTGAAAACAAAGTTTGTCGCCGATTTTCTCAAAAAGGTTGAGGATGAAGAGCTCTTGGAAATCGTACCCTATCTCATCCTTGGGAAGGTTTTTCCAGACTGGGATGAAAGGGAACTGGGCGTTGGTGAAAAGCTTCTTATCAGGGCGGTCGCAATGGCAACCGGTATTAATGCCGAGTGGATAGAGAATTCGGTAAAAGACACCGGTGATCTGGGTGAGAGCGTTGCGTTAGCCCTTCAAAAAAGGAAACAGAAAAGCTTTTTCGGACAGCCTTTGACGATAAAAAGGGTTTACAAAACCCTCGTAAAGGTTGCAGAAACCACAGGAGAAGGAAGCCAGGATAGAAAGCTTAGATATCTCGCAAATCTCTTCATGGATGCTGAGCCGATTGAAGGGAAGTATCTGGCAAGGACTATACTCGGAACAATGAGGACAGGAGTTGGGGAGGGCATCCTGAGAGATGCAATAGCAGAGGCATTTAAAGTAAAGCCGGAGCTTGTTGAGAGGGCTTACATGCTAACAAGCGATTTTGGATTTGTTGCAAAGGTGGCCAAGCTTGAAGGAGATGAGGGATTATCGAAGGTTACAATCCAGATTGGAAAACCGATAAAGCCGATGCTTGCCCAGATGGCTGCAAGTGTTAGAGAGGCTTTAATTGAAATGGGAGGTGAGGCGGAATTTGAAGTTAAATATGACGGGGCAAGGGTTCAGGTTCACAAAGATGGGGATAAAGTAATTATTTACTCAAGAAGATTAGAAAACGTTACAAAGTCCATTCCTGAAGTCGTTGAGAGGGTGAGGAGGAGTATAAAACCGAAAAAGGCCATAGTCGAAGGAGAACTTGTAGCAGTTGGTGAGGAGGGCAGGCCGAGACCGTTCCAGTACGTTCTGAGAAGATTCAGGAGAAAGTACAACATCCAAGAGATGATTGAGAAGATACCTTTGGAGCTTAACCTGTTCGATGTTCTCTACATCGATGGGGAGAACTTAATTGACACTCCCTTTATCGAGCGTCGCAGGAA
>DQUR01000160.1 GCA_015662175.1 Thermococcus paralvinellae
GTTGCTCTAACATAGTCTTCCAAATCCCTAACGTCGTGGAATACATTTTTTCTGTCACTAGGCCCCTCACCTGTATGATCAAAGCCGAACTCTCTATTTTCAAGAGTATCCACAATAAACGATGGGAGTTTTTTAGCGCTCCACTCCTTTGTGTAGTAGAGTTGTCTCTCCTTCTTTGTAACTTCCCTGAAAAGCTCACTCATCTTCCACTCCTCCGGCCCTCTTTCTTGCTCTTTAAATGCAACTTCCTTAAATAATATGTGAGAGGATTCTTGATGTATCTACAATCCCTATCTGGTTTGCAGAGTTGAGGTGCATTAGCCCTAATTTTTGAGCAGTTTGGTGGAAAGTACCAAGTGGAGGACCCGCTGTCTTCCAGTGTGGGCTTTGATGTGTACCCAAAGCCAAGATGGTACCATATATTTTTGATTTCATTTGGCTGGTCTTCAAAAAGAGGGGGAGAGCAGCGATTTCCTGCTTCAATGATTACTGGCAGGATCTCTTTTTCAATTATACTCAAGTCTTTTATACAGTCTTTAATCCTCACATTTTTGCTTGGGGGGTTTGGGCATATTCTGGCATAGCTTAGGAATGATGTTAACAGAACGGTTATGGCATAATTTCTCAATCCGCTAGGTACACCTCTAAGGGCAATTTTAATACATGGGGGAAATAACTCAAACCTCAATGGCTGGGCACTTGTTCTCCCAATTACATCTAGCCTTTTCTTGAAGTGTTCCCTTGCAATTTCGCTTAATCTATTGTAAATTTGGAGATAATACTGGGGGAGCTCATCTTTGAGCTCGTATAACAAATTCACAGCTCTTTCGAAGTTCTTTTCAAAGGATTTCTTCCAGAGTTCTATGACTTGATTCTTGGTCAAATATGCACATCCATTTCTGATGTATATATTTTTTAAACCACCTTCATTTAAACTGAGGAAATCTTTTAGCTTAATTTTATACTTGAGAGCGATTTTTTCCCTGTCTTCTGGAGAGATTTCGCTATGAAGTCGTTTTTCAATTATTGTCCGATCTCTCTTGGGTATTTCATTTTCTGTTACCGGTTCAATAGGTATTGAGAGCTCTTCAAAATTTTTGGTTCTCTCAATTCTGGTAAGATAAATTTTTAAGTTAGCCTCTTTTACAAGTTCCATTTCGAATCCGTATGGAGAGAATGCAAGAGCACCTAAAAGAGCGTAAAATCCCATTAGATCCTTCCAGTCATTAGCATTTAAAATGTATTCGGGAATTATGGTATTTTTTAGCCATGCAACTCGTTCTAAAGCTAAGTTTATATCCAAATATGTTGGAATAATTTCCAAAAAGTTGTTGATGTTCCCAAATTCCTCTAATAATTCCCTTGCTCTTTTTCCGAAGGGGTCTAACATGGCCTCACCTTATGGGGCTTATTAGTTTGGGCATTAAAACTCTTATGCTCTTTTGCTTTTTAAAAAGATGCGGAGAGTTTCTTAAATTTGCAAAATTAACAACAGGACTTGCAAAAAGTGCAGAAAACTTAAAAATTTACTCCAAAAATTTTATATTGTTAACAGTCCAAAAATAAATTGGTCATGACAAAGTGGAGAGGGAATGATGTAATAAGGAGATGAATGTTATGATATCAGGGTGATTAATATGACTGAATCTTATGTAATAAAAAGAGTTAAAAGTGGTATTCCTGGTTTTGATGAGCTAATTGAAGGAGGATTTCCTGAGAATACAACTGTACTAGTAACGGGTGGTACAGGTACCGGTAAAACCACTTTTGGAGCTCAATTTATATATAAAGGTGCGGAGGATTATGGGGAACCGGGAGTTTTTGTCACCTTAGAAGAGAGGGTAAAAGACCTTAGAAGAGAAATGCGGTCTTTTGGTTGGGATTTTAAGAAATATGAAAAACAAGGTCTAATTGCCATTGTCGATGGTGTTAGTTCAAGCGTTGGTTTGCCTTCAGAAGAAAGATTTGCTCTTGAGGATAAGTTTAACATAGACAATTTTCTTCGGTATATTTATAGGGTTGTAAATGCTATAAACGCAAAACGGTTGGTTATTGATTCCGTTCCTTCAATAGCATTTAGGCTTAAGGAAGAGAAAGAAATTAGAGAAGTCCTTCTAAAATTAAATACAATACTCCTAGAGATGGGAGTTACAACAATTTTAACTACGGAAGCTCCAGATCCAAATGCCGGAAGAATAAGTAGATATGGAATTGAAGAATACATTGCAAGAGGCGTTGTTATTCTTGACCTCCAAGAGAGAAACATTGAACTGAAGAGGTATTTACTCATCAGAAAAATGCGTGAAACAAAACACTCAATGAGAAAGTATCCCTTTGAAATAACTAGCCATGGAATAGTTGTTTATCCAAGTGGAGAAATCTATTAAACTCAAATTCATGAGAGGTGTTTTTGCTTGGTTCAAAATCTCCTTGACATGTATGCAGATTTCGAAAGGCATGTAGAAAGGGTGCCAACCGGAATGATAGATGATCCCATAATGGGGGGCATTCCTAAAGGAAGTGTTGTTCTGCTTATTGGGGATCCAAAGTCAGGAAAAACAACTTTCATAAGCCAGTTTATTCATACACAGCTAACTATGGGATATTCTACAATTTGTATTCTTGTTGACATCTCAAAATATGAGTTTGTAAGTATGCTCTTGACTTCGGATGGGAGTTTATACCATACATTGAGGAGAATTTCTTTATACTCGATGCTTATAGTCAAAGATTAAGGGGGCCCCTAGATTCTCCTTTTGATGAAGCTGTTGTTACAGATATCACAGCCACTACCCAGCTTATTAGTGCTATAAAAGATATAACACTAAAGATTTTGTCTGAAAAGAGCCCTCCAATGATAACCGGGGTGATATCTTCTCTAACTTCCATATTCTTTGAAACGGATAAAAAGCAAATATACAAATTTTTAGAGGATTTAAAAGAACTTGCCCATAGAAATAAGCAAGTTTGGTTGTTGGAAATGAACTCTGGAATTAAAAAGCCTCATGTTGAAATGATGGTTAAGGCAATAGTTGATGGGGTAATCGAAATGAGATTAATGGAAGAGAACATGACCCTTAAGAGGTATCTAAGGGTTTATGGAATGAGAAGAACCAAACATGTTCTCTCTTGGGTACCTTACGAAATAACAGAATCTGGAATTAAGCTTCAACTCTGATTTTCTGCCCTCCTATTAGTCATTCGCTTTTATCGACTTATCCATTAATTTTTAAATCCTTCTTGGTATCATTGTAGGAAAAACTTTTTAAAGTTGTATGCTAATTTATTATCGTGACCAGACGAGAAACATATATAATAGTGGTAATAGCGGCAACCCTAATTATGCTGATCGCCATATATTTTATCGGACGTGGGGGATATACAAGCCTTGAAAATGCTCAAAAAGGTGATATAGTGGTTTTTACTGGCCTTTGCGTTCGTTCCAAGGGTGATTTTAGCGTACTTACAAATGGTCGCGAAACCGTTGCAATTTACAGGAATCTAACCGAGGGCAAAGTTTACACCATCAAAGGAAAATTGGCCCATGAGGAAAAGAAGATTTTGTATCCTCTGGAGATCACAGATGGAAACGCTGAAAAGCTCCATATCTCCAACATATCCGGAGTGTACTGGGTGGATCACAACTGCTACATCCTAATCCCCCAAAAAGTGAAACTTAACAGGTGCCTGGACATTCAAAAAGGAATCAAAGTGAACGTTAGGGGCATGTTCTATGGAAACACCTTCTATGTCCTCGGCTTTGAAGCGGGAAATTTCCTAGCAGAACCTAGGGATGGTCTTCCCTATAAGGTCACTGGAGTGGTTCTAGATAATGGAACACCAACAGTAATATGGAACGGACGTGAGAAAATTAAGGTTTATCTCCCATACAGGTTTCATCTTAACCTTGGAGACAAAGTCGAAATTCTGGGAATTGCACGGCTTTATTCCACACTCACCCTCTATGTAAACAGTCCAGAGGATGTTAAATTAATTGGAAAGGCCAGAAGGAGGCCCATTGGCAAAGAGAGTGTTGGCGATATAGCCTATGGAAGTTGTCAGGTCATTAAATCTGGAAGAGGTTTGAGTTTGGATTGCACCAATTTAAGGTTGTACTCTTTCCCTGCAAGAACCGGGGACATAATAAAATTCGAGGCTCTCAGAAGGGAAGGCTCTCTTGTGTGCCTAAACTGTTCAGTTGTCCTTCCACGGGAAAATCTTGAGAACTCAATATGCAACCCGAAGCGTGGGAGGATAGTTAAAATTGAGGGGAAAGTTTCCTGGGTCAAGGTCTATAAAAACGGATTTGGGCTGGCCAATATTACAAATAACACTTGCTGGATTTTGCTGAAGCTCAAAAAGTCTTTAAATCTTGAGCTTAGAGAGAATCAAACGGTTACAGCTTTTGGAATTTACACCACCTATAGGGAAAAACCCGCCCTTGAGGTGTATTCGAGGGAAGACGTATGTTTGGGGAATTCCTGCTCGGGCTCTCAGCAGGAACACTAACTGGAGTAACGCCTGCCCTTCATGTCAACACTCTGGCATCGCTGCTAAATGCATTAAGTAGTTCCAGTGAGTTTGGGTTTGTAATTCTGGTTTACGTCATGGGGCTAACCCATACATTTTTGGATTCCATACCTTCAACATTCCTTGGCGTCCCCGATGAAGACACTGCGCTGAACATCCTGCCAGCCCACAGACTGGTCATTAAGGGAAGGGCATTGGAGGTAATCAACATTTCCCTGAAGGCGAGTCTCTTGGCGGTAATTTTTGCCCTTTTTCTTTTGCCCGTTTATTTTTTATTGGCTCCCAGGTATGTTCCTAAACTGGGCAGGATCTTTGTATTCTTTTTAGTTTGCTTTTTGGTTTTGACGGAAAAGGGCACAAGGAAAATTTTCGCCTTGATTGTTATTTTGCTCTCTGGAATTTTGGGAATCTTAATTGACCACCTGCCCCTTCGTGAGCCTTACTTCCATATCTTCGTTGGTTTGTTTGGGATTCCCACAATGGTTTATTCTCTTCGCGATAGTTTAGATAGCATTGACATTGGGGATGGCAAGATTAAAATGCCTCGTGCCACTCTATTGAAGTTCTCATTTCTTGGCACTGCTTTGGGGATGTTTGCATCGCTCCTCCCAGCGTTTACCTCTTCTCAGGCCGCATTAATCGGAAGCTTCTTCTCAAGGGACGAAAGATCTTTTCTAACAGTCGCATTTTCGGTAAATACCTCAAATTTTTTCTTTTCACTCTTTAATTTCTACCTCACCGGAAGAACGAGAAATGGGGTAATGGTTCTAATTAAGGAAAAGTATTATCTTCTGAGTTCACGTGAAGTCCTAATTTTGACATTGCTGGCCATTGCTGCGGCCTTAATTATAAACCTCTACGGACTGAAAATGGCTGAAATAATCGGTGATGCCCTCTTTAGGGTGAATTACGGACTCCTAAACTTTCTGGTCATAGCTTTTGTCGTCATCCTGTCCTTTTATTTTGATGGGATCATCGGTGTCTTAGTTTTAACGACAGCATCGCTAATAGGCACACTAGCACTATTGTTTAATGTAAAAAGGACGAACTGTATGGGAGTCTTAATGGTAAAAATAATAACAGGTTAAGATTTCTCCTTTAAAATTCTCTGAAACTCTACATAATCTGTCACTATCTTCACATTGTCTAGGGTCTCAAAGTAAACTTTTTTGATTTTAACCTTCTTAGCGGTTGTGTATTTCATTTCAGGAGGATCATAAGAACCGGGTTCAACAATCTCGTCCTCAATTACGTATGTCTTTAACTCGGGCTGTCCCACATATTTCCAAACCTCATAGAACACCTCTGGAGCGAGGTGGATTTCTCCTTCAATCTCTATATAGTCCGCTCCAATGTCCTCCAGAAACTCTTTTATAACCTCTAAGTTCATAGAACCACCACTATACATTTTACATCTTAAGGGTTAAATACTTATCGCTCAATTATTATGGGGGGAAGAAAATGGCGAGAGTGTACGTTGATGCTCAAGCCTCACGGGCACTTCAAAAGGGCGCGATGATCATCTTTAAAAAGGGTGTCATCAGAACTGAAGGGGATATAAGGCCAGGGGACATTGTTGAGGTGTATTCCCGTGGAGGAAAGTTCTTGGGTAAGGGGTTCGCAAATCCAAACTCGAACATAATGGTCCGTTTGTTAACAAAAGAGAAAAATGTGGAGATCAACAAAGAACTCTTTAAGGAGAGAATCAGGAGGGCAAATGAATACAGGAAAAAAGTTCTTTGCTATGGCAATGTCTACAGAATGGTTTACGGCGAGGCGGATTATTTACCGGGATTGATCGTTGATCGCTTCAATGACATAGCGGCCCTTCAAATTTCAAGTGCCGGAATGGAGAGATTTAAACTTGATGTTGCTGAGGCGATAATGGAAGTTGAGCCAGAAATAGAGACCGTTTTTGAAAAGAATACTGGGAGATCAAGGAGAAGGGAAGGGTTACCGGAGATTGAGCGTGTATTGCTTGGTAAAGAAAAATACAGGACAATAATCGAAGAGGGAAAGGCCAAATTCATAGTTGATATGCGTGGACAGAAGACAGGATTTTTCCTCGACCAGAGAGAAAACAGAATAGCCCTTGAAAAATACATTGGGGGTGGTGAAAGGGTTCTTGATGTTTTCACTTATACGGGGGGCTTTGCAATCCATGCTGCAGTTGCAGGGGCTGAAAAGGTGGTGGCCGTTGATAAGTCTCCAAGAGCAATAGAACAGGCAAAAGAAAATGCAAGGCTTAACGGTGTTGAAGACAGAATGAAATTTATTGTGGGTTCGGCATTCCCAGAAATGGAAAAGCTCCAGAAGAAGGGAGAAAAGTTTGATATAGTAATACTCGATCCTCCTGCGTTCGTTCAGCATGAGAAGGACTTAAAGAGAGGGTTAAGGGCCTATTTTAACGTGAACTATCAGGGACTTAAGCTTGTAAAGGATGGCGGAATATTGGTAACGTGCTCATGCTCCCAGCACGTTGACCTGCAGGCTTTTAAGGACATGATAATCGCGGCCGCAGCAAAAGCCGGCAAATTCCTCAAGATGCTTGAACCCTACAGAACACAGGCCCCTGATCATCCAATACTAATGGCCTCAAAGGATACCGAGTACCTTAAATGTCTGTTCCTATATGTTGAGGACATGAAGTGATAAAGTAGCGAATGATGAGAAGGCACCTCCTCCGAGCTCTGCAATGAAGATACGCCCACGGTCTGACGCTATATGGTAAAAATTAATGAATGTCTGATCCTCGTTCCCGCTTTGAATTTTATGTCCCTAACCTTGTATCCCATTTTTTCTCCTTCCTCAGTTACAACATTGAGTAGGGGAGCTTTGTCCGGCAGGAATAGAGAAACTTTTCCCCCGGGTGTTAAATAATCCATTGACTCTTTCAAAAGCCTGAGTGAAAATTCCTCCCCATATTTACCCCCGCCTACAGCTTCGATGGCGGTTAAAACTCCTTTTGTGGGTTTCTCATAGTAGGGAGGAGCGGAAAATATGACGTCAAAGGTCTCTCCTTCTGGGATAAGTCCTTTGATTATTTCTCCCCTGCTTTTTATGAGCTTAACTTGGACTTTATTACGCTCAATGTTCCTTTTTGCATATTCAAAAAACTCCTCGCTTATCTCTGTGGCCCAAACTTCACAGTTAAATAGCTTGGCCGCAATAATGGCCATCAACGCTGAATGACCCGTTCCAATTTCGAGAACTTTCTCCCCACCTCGCAAAAATGTCTTCAGAAAAATGTATCGGGAAATCGGGGGAGTTATCAATCCCTTCGGATGATATTCAATTTCAATGCCAAAAACGGCTTTTACAACCGCTTTGTTGTATAAAATTCTTGCTTCCCGGTTGCTGAAATCCAGCTTACCGTTTTTTATATATTTCTGGAGTTCAGGAAAGATTTTCAGGGCATCCTTTATTTTCAATCCCATCCTCATTGTCCCACCCCCTTAATTTGTTTTTGATTTTTCAAATTTTGCTTACCATCATTGGAGATTTGCAAAATATGTATAAAAATGGTTATATACACTGGAAGCAATATAACAAAATGGTGAACTATATGGGAAAGATAAAGACACAAAATGTGCACAATCCAAAATTAGTACTTCCCTGTGGAAGAATTGTTGACCATTTGAGCGGGGATGTACTTGAAATGTTTGAACACTATTATGGTGGTATTCCTATGGACGATTTTAAATGTTCACTATGTCCTTATGCCGATAAAATAATTCTTGACTTTGGTTTTGTAATCAATGTATGTACCGTCTATAAAAAAGAAGGCCATAAAGAAGAGGGTTAAATTATAAAAGGGCCAGAACTGCCATAATCTTTGCATCCTCCACCATGTTGTCTATTCTCGCATACTCGTTTGGCTGGTGGGCCGTTTCATCCAGTGTTGCCCAAACTACTGCGGGAATTCCAAGCATTCTGAAGTAAGCCGCAAAGGTTCCCCCACCAATCCCCCCGACTTTGGCTTCTCTGTTTCTCAGGAGTTTAATGGCCTTCTGGAGCAGTGTAACTATCTCACTGTCCTTTGGTGTTGGTTCCGGCGTATCCACCCTCTGCATCACTTCAATCTCAATTTTCGCTCCCGTGTATTTTTTCTCCACTTCCTTTGCGAGCTCTTTTGCATCGTTTAAAATATCATCCAGCCTGTACCTCGGCAAAATTCTGCAATCGAACACAATTTCATGCTCTCCCGGAATTATGTTTGGAGCATCGGATGGATTTCCGCCCATAGTTGGTTCAAA
>DQUR01000027.1 GCA_015662175.1 Thermococcus paralvinellae
ATCGGTGGCCCCAGAATGCCGTGGGAAATGTGCCAGAGCTTTCTGACTATCTCACGCCTGCTGATTCTGTTTTCAATTTTACCGAAGGTCCTTGATTTAAAGCCCGACCCCATGGAAAAAAGTTGGAAAGAAAATATTTAAAGCTTTCTGCAAATGCCAATTAAACTTTCGACAATGGTCGAGATTTCCATCCCTTCCTTTCTTCATTTACCCGGGCGATGACACTCTCATAAAATCGTCTGAGCTCTCTTGTGTGCTCCTCAACCCATTCCCCCCTTACCTTCCTCCTCGCAACCCCCTCTTTTATAGCTTGCTCAGCCACAGCCCTTGCTTCCCTTGGATACACTTCCGGGTTCAGGGGGGAAGGGATTATGTACTCTTCACAGAGCTCCTCATCACTTACAACACTTGCAATTGCCTTGGACGCTTCAATTATCATGGTGTCGGTTATCGTCCTTGCCCTCACGTCCAAAGCCCCCCTGAAGATTCCCGGAAAGCCGAGGACGTTGTTGATCTGGTTGGGGTAATCACTCCTGCCGGTTGCAACTATTCTGGCCCCGGCTCTTTTAGCTTCCTCCGGAAGTATCTCCGGAACTGGATTGGCCAGCGGAAACACGATGGCGTCATCGTTCATCCTTGCTATCCACTCAGGTTTTATAACCCCCGGGCCGGGCTTTGTAAATGAAATCAGAACATCAGCACCTCTAACAGCATCCTCAGGCCCGCCTGTGATTCCTTCAGCGTTGGTTTTGCTCAAAAGCCAGCCTCTATAGGGGAATAATTTTTCTAAATCCATGTCACCCGTTAAGACGGTTGGCTTACCACCAACGAGCTCAACCACCCTGACATTCCCCGGCTTCACCCCAGCTTTTGTAAGAATTCTCAAAGTTGCAAAGCCCGCAGCACCGGCACCAAATAGAGCTATTGTAATCCCATCAATTCTCTTTCCAACAACCTTTAAGGCATTTAAAAGGCCCGCCAGAACAACGGCCGCTGTGCCCTGCTGGTCATCGTGAAACACCGGGATGTCAAGCCCTTCCCTGAGCCGTTCAAGGATGTAAAAGCACTTTGGTGAGGCTATGTCCTCAAGGTTTATGCCCCCAAATGTTGGTGCTATTGCATTAACAACCTCGATGAACCTGTCTGGGTCTTGCTCGTTAATCATCACTGGAAAAGCATCAACACCACCAAAGTGCTTGAAGAGCAGGGCCTTCCCTTCCATAACGGGCAGGCCCGCCAGAGCCCCAATGTTTCCCAAACCCAAAACCCTGCTCCCATCGCTCACAACCGCCACAAGGTTCCCCTTGCTCGTGTATTCGTAGACCTTCTCGGGATCCTTGGCTATCTCCCTGCAGGGCTCGGCAACCCCGGGTGTGTAGGCCAGGCTTAGGTCATCCCTATTCCTGAGGGGAACCTTTGGAATAACCTCAATTTTTCCGTTTCCGGGAAAATTATTTTTGTGAAAAGCCAAGGCTTTCTCTTTAAGCTCTCTCACAGCTTTCACCAGCCCTTAGCTTTTCAACGCCAACACTTTCAGCTATTTGATTGAGTTCTTCCAAAACTTTCCTATAAACTGGGATGCCGGCCTTTAAGCGGGTCTCCATCGTGAGGAAGCCCTTTTCACCATGGATCCATATCCTATCAACACGCCTTTTAGAGCTCTTTAACTCTTTAATCATTCTGCTCATTTTCTCCTTAAACTCCTCGAGGGGGACAAAAGCTTCAATGTTAATCGCCATGAAGAAGTGATCAACCTCGCTGTGCTTCTCACTCGTGTTCTTCACATGCCTGCTCCAAGTTCCACCGCTTAAAATCCCGGCCAAGATATCAACCATAACACTAAGCCCGTAACCCTTATGCCCTCCAAAAAGCTCCCCAAAGCCCCCCAAGGGCAGTAGAGCGCCGCCATTGAAAACTTTTTCAACATCAGTTGTTATGTTACCTTCGCTGTCAATCGCCCAGCCCTCCGGAATTGGCTTTCCCTTTCTGCGGTAAACCTCAAGCTTGCCAATTGGAACAACACTGGTGGCCATATCAAGCAGAAACGGCTTATCTTTGGTTGGTGCAGCCAAAGCAATTGGATTCGTCCCCAAAAACCTCTCAATTCCACCAGTTGGAGCAACCAGAGGGCGGGAATTCGTCATGCTGATTCCAATCATTCCCACCTCAGCGGCCATCAAAGCATAATACCCGGCAATGCCGTAGTGGTTGCTGTTTCTGACCACAACAACACCAACCCCGCTCTCCTTAGCTTTCTCAATGGCCAGCCTCATAGCCCTGTAACCTACAACCTGACCAAATCCCTCATCACCGTCGAGTAACGCGTAAGATGATCCCTCCCTGACGATCCTAACCTTTGGCCTCAGATTTATTCCCCCGCTTAAGATCCCATCAACGTATCTCTCTAGCCTCTGAACTCCATGGCTTTCAATTCCCCTTAAATCTGCCATGATCAAGTTGTCGGCAACTATTTCGGAATCTTCCTTTGGAACCCCAAGCTTCATGAGGACTTTCACAACAAAAGAGAAAAGCTCATCCTTTGGAATCCTCACATAGTTTTCATCAATGTAACCCTTTTCAAACACACGCATCACCGAAAAATTTTGGGTCTTGCAGATTAAACGTTTTGTGCTAATCAAAGTTCTCAAAGTTTATAAAAGGTTATAAAAGGGTAAAACCAAGTTTTGAGCATGAGGACAAAACTCATCCTGTCATTCCCCATAACGTTCCTAATCATCTTCTTTTACCTTCCCATCATCAGCATAATTCATGAAGGGCTCTGGGACAATGGATTAACGCTCAAATACCTCAAAGCCGTTCTTTCAAACAGCTATCACAGGGGAATAATTTTCTTTACAATTGGACAGGCTCTTGCTTCAACCCTTCTCACCTTAGCTTTAGGCCTGCCCGGAGCTTACATTTTTGCAAAATACGATTTTCCGGGAAAAAGCTTTGTGAAGGCAATTCTGACAGTCCCCTTCGTGATGCCAAGCATAATGGTAGCCCTTGGTTTTATCCTGCTCTTTGGAAAGCAGGGCTTCTTTACACAGCTCATTGGAAGGGACTTGGGAATCCTCTATTCCTGGAAAGCCATTTTAATAGCCCACGCTTTTTACAACTTTCCGGTTGTCGTCAGAATGGTCTCCTCCCTCTGGCAGCGCATAAATCCCCACTATGAGGAGGTGGCGATGAGTCTTGGAGCTAGGGGATTCACGCTTTTTAGAAAAGTCACCTTACCGATGCTTTTACCCGGGATCTTCGCCTCCTCCATGCTTACATTCATCTTCTGCTTCCTTAGCTTCTCAATCCCCCTTATTTTAGGTGGTTACAGATACGCCACAATCGAGGTGGACATCTTTACCTCGATCATGACCCTGCTGGATTTCAAAATCGGCTCTGCTCTGGCCATAATTCAGCTCACCCTGAGCTTTGTGTTCATGTACATCTACATCAAAAGCCTTGACATGTATGCAAAAGCCGAGGAGCAGAGGGTATTTAGAAGACCGCAAAAGCTAACGTTGAGAGAGCTGATTGGCTTAAAGGGTCTATTGATTGGAATCTACTCCGTAATTGTCTTTATTTTCATAATCTCACCCCTTTTGGCGGTCCTTTATGACTCCCTAATCTTTCAGGGTAGATTCAGCCTTGAGTGGTATAGGAGGGTATTCAGCGCGGAATACAACCCAATCTTTGGAGCCAACACCCTAATTGCAATCAAAAACTCCCTCCTTTTTGGGTTTTCAGCCGTTTTGCTATCAACAACGGTGGCTTTAATCATAGCCTATGCCCTGCACAGGTGGCAGTTTAAGGGCAAGAACATCTTTGAGGCCCTGGTAATGCTCCCCCTTGGCTCTTCAGCCATAACCCTGGGTCTGGGCTATATAAGAACCTTCCACAGGCCACCGCTTGAGCTTTTGGGCACTTGGTATATAATCGTTTTTGCCCACACAATCATAGCCTATCCCTTCGTTCTAAGGGCCATATCAGCTGTGCTGAAAAAGATAAAGCCGAACCTAAAAGAAGCAGCATTAAGCTTAGGAGCAAAAGAGTGGCAGGCCTTTATTAAGGTTGAGCTACCTCTGGCTTTGGGGGGAATTATAGTCGGGGCAATTTTCGCCTTTGCGATGAGCATAGCCGAGCTCGGTGCCACTTACATGCTGTATCAACCAGAATACACGACGATAACCATAGCGGTCTACAGATTTCTGAGTGCGAGGCAGTGGGGCAGTGCATCTGCCCTATCCGTCATTTTGATGATTGTCTCAGCCGTGAGCTTCATGATAATCGAGAGGGTTGGTGAGGAGATATGGTGAGCGTTGAGCTCAGGGAAATCCTCAAGATACTTGGAGATTTCAGGCTTGAAATAAAAAGCTTAAAAGCTAAGGAAGGAGAGTTTTTAACACTTCTTGGTCCTTCTGGCTGTGGAAAAACAACGACCCTTAGAATAATAGCGGGCTTTGAAAAACCGGACAGAGGAGAAGTTTTATTTGATGGCAGGGTCATGAATGAAATCCCACCATATGGGAGGAACATCGGAATGGTTTTCCAGGACTATGCGCTCTTCCCACACATGAGTGTTTTTAAGAACATTGCTTTCGGGTTAGAACTTAGAAAGCTCCCGAGGGGAGAGATAGAGAAGAGGGTTCTACGGATTTTAAAGCTTGTCGGCTTAGAAGGATTAGAGAACCGCTATCCCGAGCAGCTCAGCGGGGGACAGCAACAGAGGGTTGCACTTGCAAGGGCTCTGGTAATTGAGCCGGAAGTCCTGCTTCTGGATGAGCCATTGAGTAACTTAGATGCAAAGATCAGGGAAAGGCTAAGGGGGGAGATAAAGCGCATTCAAAAAGAGCTCAGCATAACGACGATTTACGTTACCCATGATCAGGAGGAAGCGATGGCTATAAGCGACAGAATCGCGGTGATGAAGGATGGGACAATTGAACAGGTTGGAAAGCCTCTGGAGATCTATTACAATCCAAAAACGGAGTTCGTTGCTAGGTTTTTAGGATTGTCTAATATCCTCGAGCTTGAAGCTGAGAATGGAAAGGTCCATCTCGGAAAGCTGTGCTTCAACGTTGGTAGGGATGGTAAGGTTAAGATATTCTTCAGGCCAGAGAGCGTTTACATAACCGAAGGGGACTTCGCTGAAATCGTTGGCCATGAGCTATTGCCGGGAAGGATAAGGTTGAGGCTCTCCATCGAAGGAAATGAGATAATTGCGGAGCGTTTTTTGGAGGAATTACCGTTTAAAATCGAGGACATGCCAAAAAGTGTCGGTGTGCTAATAAAATCCTATACAATCCTTTAATCCCAGATTTCATGAATCTCCTTAACTGCACACGACCATCTGTTTCAGAGTTTGACATTTTTATGTTGAAAAACTTTAAATATTACGTCTGTTTTTAACATTCTAATGTAAATTTACGATCAGGGGTGTTCCAGATGGATGCCGTTAGGGATGTAGAAATTGGAGTGAGGAGGAACAAAAACTGGTTTGAGGAGTATTTTGATTTTGCCCGTTACAACACTGACCTCAGAACAGAGATTTTAGCAGGGATAACAACCTTCATGACCATGGCATATATCCTCTTCGTTAATCCGGCAATTTTAAGCGATGCCATTGGTAAAGAGGCTATTCCCTCACTTGTTACAGCAACGGCACTCTCGGCTGGCCTGGCAACCATCCTCATGGGCCTATACGCAAAGAAGCCATTTGCCCTGGCTCCAGGAATGGGGCTCAACGCTTACTTCACCTATGGTGTCGTCCTCGGAATGGGCTATTCCTGGCAGGTAGCATTGGCCGCAGTCTTCGTTGAGGGTTTGATATTCATTGCACTAACCCTTACAAAAGTGAGGAGTGCGATTATACACGCAATTCCCATCTCACAGAAATATGCAATTGGTGCTGGAATCGGCCTGTTCCTGACAATCATTGGGATGCAGGAGGCCGGTTTTGTTGTTGACAGTCCGGCAACCCTCATAACCTTTGGTGCTCAGAACGTTTCAAAGCCGGAGTTCTGGTTAGCTTTGTTCGGCCTCTTTCTGGCGGCCATTCTAATCTCAAGAGGCATCAAAGGAGCCCTGCTAATATCAATCCTCACAACAACGGTTATTGGAATTGCTCTCGGCATAACCCCAGCCCCCGATAGGCTCTTCGCGATGCCAACACTCAGCCACACATTTCTCAAGATGGATCTGAAAGGTCTCTTAAGTGTTGGAGCCTTCGGTGTGGTCTTTGCGTTCTTTATGGTGGACTTCTTTGATACGCTGGGCACGATTACAGGGTTGAGTGCAAAGGCTGGCTTCCTGACAAAGGACGGAAAAGTCCCTGATGCCGAAAAAATACTGCTGACTGATGCGGTGGGAACGACGGTTGGTGCCCTCCTGGGAACATCAACGGTTACAACGTACATTGAAAGCGCGGCAGGTATAGAGGAAGGTGGAAGAACAGGAATGACAGCTCTGGTCACCGGGGCACTGTTCCTGATAGTTGGTCTATTCATTTCCCCAATTGCAGGGATCATTCCAGCCTATGCAACCGCTCCTGCACTGATCATAGTTGGTTACTACATGCTGAGCGCCATCAGAGGAGTTGACTTCAGTGATCCAACGGAGGCGATTCCAGCATTCATGGTTCTCGTTACAATCCCCTTCACATACTCAATAGCGGACGGAATAGGCATGGGGTTCATAAGCTATGCGGTTGTGAAAACCTTAAGCGGAAAATACAAAGAGGTGCATCCGCTGCTATACATCTTAGCTGGTGTGTTTGTCCTTTACTTCCTCTACCTCGGGGGTGTCCTTTGATTTCTCATTTTTCATCTTCTCCTTTATGAACTGCTTGATTACATAGGGACACTGCTCTTGAATGTATTTCGCAAACTCCTTAATTCTCTCCGCCGTGATCTCGTGAACGTAATGCTCGAATTGACAGGCGTCTTCCTCAGCTATTTCCGGAGGAATTCCAAGGATATTTGTAAAGAACTCCGTGAGTAACAGATGCTTGGAATAGGTTTTTTCCGCAATTTTCCTACCCTTTTCGGTCAGCAAAATTCTGTCATATTTTTCGTATTCAACCAGCCCCTTCTCGCTGAGCTTCTTAAGGGCATCAACAACACTTGGGGGCCTTACCCTAAGCTTTCTGGCAATATCCCTAACCCTAATTACGCCCTTCTTTTTGTAAAGGAGGTACATTGCCTCAAGATACTCCTCCTCCCTCTTGCTGATCTCCACGGAACTCACCTGAATTAGATTTGCCTAAAGAATTTAAGTGCTTTGTGGTAGCACAGGGATTAAAAACCTCAAAGTTAAACTGCAGATGGTGGTGTATGTGAAAGTTTATGAACCGCTGATGCTGGCGATGCCTTTAGCAAAATGGATGGGCGAGTTCATAATCAAAAACAAAAAGCTTCCCGGGGGAGATGACGTTAGAAAGTTTTTGAAGGAGTGCGGACTCGAAGAAATCTGTCTGGATGAAGGGTTGGCCCTTCACAGGGGAAGATTCGTTCTAACATTAACCTTCCCGGCAAAGGAGCATGTAATCGTTGATATAATCTCATCAAGTGGAGAGCTGAGCGACGCCCTTGAGGTGATAACCTATCACGACAGAAAGCTTGAGGCGTATGTCATTGAAATCATCCCGGCGAATGAGCTTGAATTTGAGGGCAACATCGGGCTCGAACCTGTAATAATCGATGAGAAAAGCTTTGAGCTAAAAAGCTATCCCGTCCTTGGCCATTTTGAGGAGGAAGAAGACGGAGTGTTCCTGATTATTGATAGCGAAACCTACCGGATATGGAAAGGGAGCAGAAAACTTGGTATCTGCCCAATATGCGGTGCTGAAGGATTGGTATGGAGAAAAAATAAAGCCTACTGTGATTCATGTGGATTTGGGATTAAAATTAAAGTTGAGAGGGAGAAGCAATGAGCGGGCTCATAAAATCCATTCTCGTCAAGTATTCACGTCTGGCCCACGAGAGGGGCTTAACCGCGGCTTTTGGTGGAAATCTGAGTGTCCTCTTTAATGGAAAAATTTTCATAAAAGCCACCGGGGCCGTTATGGAGGTCATGACAGACCAGCAGGTGGCGGTTATTGACATGAATGGAAAGCAGCTCTCAGCTGTTAGGCCATCATCAGAATGGAGATTACACTTGTTCATTTACCGCGAAAGAAAGGATATCAGAGCAATAGCCCACCTTCATCCGCCATATTCCATCGTTGCGGCTACCCTGCTTAAAGGAGAACTGCCGGTAATAACTCCGGAGGCGGAAATTTATCTCAGGAAAATCCCTGTTGCGGAGTTTAAGCCAGCGGGGAGTGAAGAGCTCGCAAGGGAGGTTGCAAAATACATCAAAAATTACGATGCCGTTTTAATGAAGAGGCATGGAATAGTTACAGTGGGAAAAAGCCTTAGGGAAGCATTTTACAAAGCGGAACTCGTTGAGGAAAGTGCAAAGCTCTGGTATTTGACAGAGGGCAAAAGGTGAGCGTAAAAAACAAAATTCACTAATTCATTAATTCACTGAATCTGCTCCAGAGCACCCAAAACTTCCCAGATTATGGTTCTCGTGTGGAGGGGCATGTTTGGATCTTCACTAATTTCCTCAAGGATTGCGATAGCATCAGCTGCCCTGACGGCGGGTTCTTTGCTTTTATCCATCAGACACTCAATCGCCTCCTCGGCAGCCCTCCTAATATTCCTCGGGACAATTGTGTCCTGAACAACCTGCTCCTTAAGAACCTGGATAATCTGGTTGATTCTCTCTTCAACGTCGCTCATTCACATCACCCCCTTTTACTAAGAATTAGTAACTAAAAATCCTCCACTGGTATGTTAAACCTTTGTAACTAAAAAGTTTTCGGTTGAGGTCAGAGCTCAACACCTTTTCGGGCCGTAATTCCCTTTTGGTAGGGATGTTTTATCTCCCTCATCTCAGTCACATAATCTGCCAGCTCATAGAGCTCTTCCGGACAATAGCGACCCGTTAGAACAAGCTCGGTGTTTGGGGCTTTGCTTTTTATAAGTTCTTTAACTTCCTCAACGTCAAGTATTCCAAAGCCAAGGGCAACGCATATTTCATCCAGAACAACCAGATCCCACTCGCCACTTTTAACAACCTCTTTGGCCCTTTCCAGAGCTCTCTTTGCTGCTCTAATGTCATCTTCCTCCGGCTTTCCATGAACAAATTTTGGCGGACCATAGGATTCAATGACATAGCCGCACTTCCCGGCCATGAAGTACTCCCCATAAACCTTCGGAGCCTTCATGAACTGGATTATAATTACCCTCCCTCCATTGCCAAGCATTCTCAAAGCCAGGCCTAAAGCGGCTGTGGTTTTTCCCTTCCCGTTGCCTGTGTATATGTGAATCAGCCCAAGCTTTTTCTTCCAGCTTTCATCCATACAGATCACCAGGGACAATTCGCTCCGGAGTATTTATCCATTTTGTTGAGGATATAAATTTAAATACTCACCAAAGCAAATGTTTTTACCACCCGAATGCACGGAATAATTTTGGGTGCTCGCAGATGAAGGCTCCAGACCTGGGAATCAAAATTGGATTTTATGAGCATGGAAAAAGGAACTCAATAGCTGACGTTAAGGGCATTAAGGTGGGCCATGTAACCCTAATCAGGGGAGAGGGAAAGCTCATTCCCGGAAAAGGCCCGGTTAGAACAGGGGTCACTGTTGTTTTACCGCATGAAGGGAACATCTTCAAAGAGAAGCTCCTGGCAAACGTATTTGTAATGAACGGCTATGCAAAGCCTGTGGGACTAACTCAGATTAGGGAACTCGGCACAATTGAAACCCCCATAGCTTTGACAAACACTTTAAGCGTTTACACCGTAGCCGATGCACTCACAGACTTTATGCTTGAACAGAACGAGGACATAGGCGTTACAACCGGCTCAGTCAATCCTGTCGTTTTGGAGTGCAACGATTCTTATCTGAACGACCTCAGGGGAAAGCACGTGAAAAAAGAGCACGTCTTTGAGGCAATAAAAAACGCAAGAGAAAACTTTGAGGAAGGCTCGGTAGGTGCGGGAACCGGGATGAGCTCCTTTGAGTTTAAAGGGGGACTAGGTTCTTCTTCAAGGGTTGTTGAAGTTGAGGGAAGGAAATACACGGTGGGTGCTCTGGTTTTGAGCAATTTTGGAAAGAGGGAGGATTTAACAATTGCTGGAGTTCCCGTAGGCTGGGAGCTTAGAGATTATCCCGGAAGGGGTAAATCGGGCAGGGGAAGCATCATAATGGTTCTCGCAACAGATGCTCCGCTGACAGCAAGACAGCTATACAGGTTGGCTAAAAGAGCCGTAGTCGGCTTGGCGAGAACTGGAGGTTACGCATATCATGGAAGCGGCGATATAGCTCTGGCATTTTCAACAGCTCAAAGGGTAAGACACTACCAAAGGGAAGAGCTCAAAATAAAAGTGCTCCCCGATGCAGTGCTTAACCGATTGTTCAAAGCGGCTGCTGAGGCAACGGAGGAAGCGATAATCAACTCCCTGCTTCAGGCGAAGACGATGAGGGGAAGGGACAACCATATACGGTATGCTCTCCCCCATGATAAGCTAATTGAAATCATGAAAAAGTATGGGAGATTGGAAAGGTGAACTTCATACTCTACGCAATCTCAGCTGCAGTGCTTATAGCAGTCCTCTATACAACAAAAAAGAAAAGAACTTTCAGAATTTACAAACGGAATTTTAAAGCTAGTATTCAAGCTTAATTAGACTTTTATCTGCTCATATTTCTTCTTCATCAAAATTGCATCTCTTTCAATATTCGGGCTCTCACTGATCACGACACCTTTCACCCTGAATTCTTTCAGTACTTTAAGCAGGTTTTCCCACCTCAAATCGCTCCCCTGGAGGTTTAGATGGTGCCTTTCCCCCTTTTCAGTGTAGTGAATTCCACTCACGTGGATGTGCATGCTGTCC
>DQUR01000106.1 GCA_015662175.1 Thermococcus paralvinellae
CACTCCTGAGCTTATACCTCACCAAATACCTCCCCCTCTCAAATTCTTCCTCGCTCTCTAGGACTTCAACTGGCTCAACATCCAATCCAAACTTCATGGCTTCCCACTTTATGTCCTCAAAGTAATCGTAAAGCCCGCAGGTTTTACAGAATGAACCGTCAAACTCAATGATAACCTCGTCCCTCTCAGCCTTGATAATTTTAGCCTGTGCTTCACTCCCATGATATTTGTTAAACTCCTCGATGACTTTCCTTAGGGCTTCCATGCCCTCACCTTAATCAGGTTTAGTTTTTTGATTTAAAAAGTTTATTAGACCAACCGAAGGGTTTAAAAACCAAACCCTAAAAGGTTAGCCCGATGATAAGGTTTGCCCAGAGGGAATACACCGACGAAGAGATTTATGGAATACTGGTTGATCCGGTTAGAGAGTGGTTTAGACGAAAGTTTGGGACATTCACACCCCCTCAGAGATACGCGATCATTGAGATTCACAAAGGAGAAAACGTTTTAATTTCCTCACCAACGGGAAGCGGTAAAACACTCTCAGCTTTTCTTGCCGCCATAAATGAGCTTATTCTCCTTGGGAAGGAGGGCGAGCTTGAGGACAGAATTTATGTTCTCTATGTTTCGCCCCTCAGAGCTTTAAACAACGACATTAGGAGAAACCTGGAAGAACCACTCAGGGAAATTAGGGAAGTTGCTCAAAAGATGGGCTACGACTTGCCAGAAATAAGGGTCGCCGTGAGGACAAGTGATACAACAAGCTACGAAAAGCAGAAGATGACCAAAAAGCCACCTCACATCCTAATTACAACCCCAGAGAGCTTGGCCATAGCTTTAAACGCTCCAAAGTTCAGTCAATGCTTAAAAACGGTCAAATATGTTATAGTTGACGAAGTCCATGCATTGGCTGAAAATAAGCGCGGTTCTCACCTGGCCTTAAGTCTTGAAAGGTTGCAAAACTTGGCTGGAAACTTTGTCAGGATTGGGCTTAGTGCAACAATACATCCCCTCGAAGAGGTAGCGAAGTTCGTTTTCGGCTTCAACGATGATGGGACCCCTCGCCCCGGTTTGATTGTTGATGTCTCCTTTGCCAAAAAGACGGAAATTAAAGTGGAAAGTGTTGTTAATGATTTAGTTTACACGGATGCAGCAACACTGAGTGAAGCTTTGTATAAGCGCTTAGATGCACTCATTGAGCAGCACAGAACCACCCTCATCTTCACCAATACAAGGAGCGGCGCTGAGAGGGTTGCTTACCATCTGAAAAAGAGGTTTCCAAAATATACCGAGCTGATAGGGGCTCATCACTCAAGCCTCTCGAGGGATGTCCGCCTGGAGGTGGAGGAAAAGCTGAAGAGAGGGGAGATAAAAGCGGTTTGTACTTCAACAAGTTTGGAGTTGGGAATAGATATCGGGAGCATAGATTTAGTTGTTCTAATAGGCTCTCCCAAGAGCGTTAATAGAGCGTTGCAAAGGATTGGGAGGGCTGGTCATAGATTGCACGACGTCAGCAAAGGGGTTATTTTAGTCCTAGACAGGGACGACCTTGTTGAATGTACGGTTTTAGCTCACAACGCGAGAAATAGGCGCTTGGATAGGGTTAAAATCCCACAAAATCCCCTTGATGTCCTTGTTCAGCACTTGTTGGGCATGGCACTTGAAAAGGTTTGGGACGTTGAAGAGGCTTATAGACTTGTGAGGAGGGCTTATCCTTACCGTAACTTGAGTTTTGAAGACTTCATAAGCGTTTTGAGATACTTAGCTGGAGAGTACGCTGGCCTGGAGGAGAAGAAGGTTTACGCCAAGATCTGGCTCGAGAATGGGAAGTTTGGAAGAAGGGGCAAGATGACGAGAGCTATCTACTACATGAACGTTGGAACAATTCCCGACGAAGCTAAAATTGAGGTTTACACCCTCGATAAGAGATTCATCGGGACTGTGGAGGAGGAGTTCGCTGAAAGATTAATGCCGGGGGATATTTTCGTCTTAGCTGGAAGGACCTATGAGTTCAAGAAATCGAGGGGAAACAGGATTTATGTTGAGCCAAAGGAGGGAGCAAAGCCCACTATTCCTGCTTGGTTCTCTGAGATGCTACCTTTGAGCTTTGACTTAGCTTTGGATGTACAGCGCTTTAGAAGAGAGGTTAAGGAACTGCTTAACAATGGAAGAGCCGAAAGCTTTCTGATGGAGAAATATCAGATTGATGAGAAAGCGGCAAAGGCAATCTTGGGATATTTCAGGGAGCAGGCAAAGTACTCCACAATTCCAGACGATGAAACCCTTTTGATTGAGGAGGTTTTGGAGGGGAGAAGGGCAAAGTACTTCTTCCACACGCTAATAGGAAGGAGGGCAAATGAAGCTTTGAGCAGGGCTTTTGCATATCTCATAAGCAAAAGGAAAAGATGCAACGTTGGAATTGCCATAAGCGATAATGGCTTTATGTTGATTTTGCCGGGAGAGAAAAGATTGAGTGAGGAGGAAATCAGAGCTTTATTCCAGCTTGAAGATTTGAGGGGAACGCTAAAGAATGCTTTGGACAACACGGAGCTGTTGAAGAGGCGTTTTAGGCACGTCGCTAATAGGGGGCTTTTAATTCTGAGGAGATACATGGGGAGGAAGAAGAGCCTTGGCAGACAGCAACTTAATGCCCAAACTCTTCTTCGCTTGTTAAAGAAGAACTACCCGGACTTCCCACTTCTCAAAGAGGTTTATCGCGAAATAATGGAGGACAAAATGGACATTGAAAATGCGGAGCTGTTTTTGAGCTGGGTCAGAGAGAGAAAGATAAAAATTGTTTTTGAACGAAATGAACTGCCAAGTCCATTCGCCTTCAACCTTGAGGTTATCGGGGCTAGTGATGTCGTGCTTATGGAGGACAGGAGGGAGCTGATTAAACAGTTACACAGGAAGATAATGGCTATGATTGAAAGCCTGAGCGAAAAGGGATAATCACTCCTTTTCTACATGCCTTGCCATTAACCTCCTACATCCCCCACTCCAATAACAGCTATAAAAATCGAATTAACATTCGTCCTTGTTGGTCCTGTGATGAGCAGGGCTTTCGCCTTTTTCAGGGCATCGTAAGAGCTGTGAGTTGCTAGATATTCCTCAACATCAATGCCCTCCTTTTTCAAAACATCGAGAGTGTAACTGTCCACCAATCCGCCAGCGGCATCCGTGGGGCCGTCAGTCCCATCCGTATCCATTGCCAAAACTGCCGTTCCCCTCAATCCGGAGATTTTTCTGGCTATACTTAGGGCAAATTCTTGGTTAGGCCCACCTAAACCCGCTTTTCCTAAAATCGTTACCGTTGTCTCTCCTCCAGCTATTAACACCACGGGCTTCTCAAAAGGTCTGTTCCTGTGGTAAATCTCTTCTATGATTGAGCCCAAAGCTATAGCAACGTCTTTTGCTTCTCCCTCAAGTGTTGTCGTTAAGATGTATGCTTTTAGACCAAGTTCTTCCGCCTTCCTCTTTGCACTCTCACAGGCTATTGAAACACCACCAATTATAAAGTTGTGAACATTTGGTAGATCTTCTTTAAGAGTCTCCTCAACCTCACCTTTAAGACCCATCTCTATGTATCTTCTGACACTCCCCGGAACCTTATCCCATATGCCATAGACTTTCAAAACTCTGCGTGCATCTTCAAAGGTCGTTGGGTCTTTAACCGTCGGCCCAGACGCTATTGCCTCCAAAGGATCCCCAACAACATCTGAAAGAATCAAGCTTATCAGTGTTCCTTTCACAAGTTTAGCCAATTTTCCACCCTTAACCTTTGAAATGTGCTTCCTTACGGTATTGATCTCATAAATTTTCGCACCGCTCTTCAGGAGGAGTTCATTTGTCTTTATCTTGTCTTCCAGGCTTATTCCCTCTTCTGGCAGGCAGAATAAGGCCGAGCCACCGCCCGAGATAAGTACCAGGAGGATATCATCTTTGTCAACCTTTTTAGCAAGTTCAACACCAGCTAAAGCTCCCTTCATTGAGTTTTCATCCGGAACTGGGTGTCCAGCCTCAATGACCTTTATTTTTTTCAGTGGAAGTGCATAACCATACTTTGTAATGGCAACTCCTTCTTCAAGTTTATCCCCGAGAATATCTTCAACAGCTTTAGCCATTGAACAGGCAGCTTTTCCGAAAGCCAAAACGTAAATTTTGCCTTTAACCGGGAACTCCCTTTCCCTGACAATAAGCTTATTACCCTTCAGTTTCAGAGCTCTGCTGACTGCCTCGTAAGGGTCTGAACTTTTTATTGCCTCTTCCATCAGGGTTAGGGCAATCCTCTTAGCTTCAACATCACCATGGCTTAGAAGGTTAGTATCCATAACCACCACCAAATGAATTTTGGAAAAAGAAGTAAAAAGTTTTGGGCTTAAAGTAAGGATTGGGATTATTCCCGCTGCTAAGTGCCAAGGTCAAGAGGAGGTAACAGTGATATCAAAAATTATCAAGTTATAAGGGATAAACAATGAGATCCCTCAATCCAGCATTCCCAAAATCTTGTCAACTTCATTTGCTATCTCAGTGTCAAACAGGTAAATCGTTGGCAAAAGCCACCAGATACGGTAGTTGTGAATTCTACCTTCTTCTCCGTAGTATTGAAATATAAACCTACCAAAACCTGTTAAATCCCGGTGGATATCTCTAACTTCTCTGAGAACTCTTCTAACTTTTGGCGGATATTCCTCATAAGGCAGCGGAATGCTTTTTATAAATACGTTATCTTTGTAGAAGTCTGTAGTTAAGCCTATGCTGTTAACATGCTCTTTTGCTAGTGGATAAGTTCGTTCTTCCTCCTCAAGCCAGAGGACTAGGTAAGGATGACCCCTCTTAATGACTATCTTGGCTAAAAGTCTTGTATTTTTTGGAATTTCATGTTGTGTCTTTGTAACATGATAACTCTTTCCTTCAAGAGTATATTCTTCCCCTTCCTTTCTCTCCCCGACTCCGGAGACAAAGTATGCCCTCACCTTCTATTGTTCCCAAATGTAAATCATAGCCCCATGCCTTTAAGTCCTTGAATTTAAATCTCCTTTCTGCTGGCACTACTCCAGAATTCTCAACTATGTAGTATCCCTCAAGCATTTTTTCTTCACCAAATGTTAATAAAATAAAACGAGTATTTAAATTTTTGGTCAGCACTTAAAATCCTCATCATCCTATCATCAGCGCTGCGCGGGATCATCATCAATGATTAGTTCAATGATAACTTTTTGGTTTGGATTTTTTAACTTTTCAATTATTTTTCTGTCAACGTCTTTAGCTGCTTTGGTTGCCTTAATTGCAAGGGTTCGTCCATCAATGTAACTGCTTTTTCGTATGACCATTGAAACGTCGTTTTCAAAAGTTAAACGTTCATCTCCAGAGGCCATTATCTCATCTACGAGATCATCAACAATAATCCTAATTCTAACTTTTTTTCCGGATTTAAGAGCTCTTTTAAATTCCCCATTGAGTTCTTCTAAGCCCTTGTCAGCTTTGATACAAATTATACAATCTCCCCTGGGAGTTAGAAAGTCTTCCTTCGTAATTTCTAGGGTTGATTTGTGAGTTGCCTTAACATTTTCATGGCCGTAACAGTGAATTATCTCCCTCATCATGGTTTAAACTCGACTGAGGGTTTATAAAAATAACACAAACGGGTTCATTAAGCCAGAAGTGAATCCCACGAAAAGTTTAAAACAGATTTTTACCTGATTGAGCTATTGGACGTAATGTCAAGATAATCGGAGGGATGGGAATGGGATGCATAAGGCAAGGTTTCATTAAAAGGGTTGCGAGAGAGCTCTTGAATAGATATCCAAATGAGTTCACAACGGACTTTGAACATAACAAGAGGAAAGTGCAAGAATTAACAAATGTCACAAGTAAAACAATTAGAAACAGAATTGCAGGTTACTTGACAAAGCTAGTTAGGATGAAGCAAGAAGGAAAGATACTCTAAACTGTATATAACTCCCTCTTTATTCTTTTCAATTCATTAATGAATTCCTCTGGTAAGAAAGGTTCAATCTCCTTTAACAGCTTGTTAAACTCTTTTTCACTCTCCTGAGCTATTCTTCGCATTAAGTTTTCTATGTATGCCTCTATGAGAAGTCTTACTTCTTCCAGCTCCTGCTTTGCCCTCATGTGTTCAGATATTTTTTCCTCTATTTGCTTTAAAAACTCTGCAAGTTCTCGTACTTTAATTACCATTGGTTCTTGTGACTTAATGAGTTCCTTTGCATGCTCATACTCCGCTGTCCTTCTTGGTACCGTTAGTTCATACATCTCCGTTCCAAAGAGGTAAGGTGTCAACAAAACTTCAAGTCTAAAGCCCCTCTTGATTGTGTAATACTTCCTTGGTCTGCCACGGGGTATCTTTTCAACTCTCCCTTCAATTAATCCTGCTCTCTCCAAAATCCTCAGATGTTCAAGAACTGCTTTTTGTCCCACACCAAGTTCTTGAGAGAGCTCACTAACGAAGTAAGGTTTCCTGGTGAGAAGTAAGAGGATCCTACGCCTTGTTTCATTTCCAAGCACGTCGAGTAGTTTCCATCTCTCGTTATTTGATACCATTCTCTCACCCCCACTTATCTAACCTAATGTTAAAAAACCGTAAACTTAAGCTTTTCGGTTAAAAAAGCAAAAGTAACTTGAATGGGCTGGAATTAAATTGTTAAGAAGGAGAAAATCTATAAAACTATATGATGTCTCCTGCATCTCGCTTCATAGCTTTCAATTCCGCCAACCAGAATAACCGGGGAATTTCTGGGTGCGGGTTTACCATTAATCAAACGCTGACTTCTTGTCGCAGGTGCTCCACAGATGGTGCAGATTGCCGTTAGATAAACTATGTTGTCGGCCCTAACCAAAAGTTCCCTGGTAACCGGAAAGGGATCTCCCTTGAAGTCAAGATTAAGCCCGGCAGCAATGACGTAGATACCTTCATCCGCTAATTTATTTAAGGTTTCAACAATTGAAAGCGGAAAAAATTGAACCTCATCAACACCTATAACCTCAAGCTTTTCGTTTTTTGTTATATCATATATCATCTTTACTCCCTCCTCTGTGGTAGGGATAACATAAGCCTCATATCTTAACCCATTATGGGCAACTATTTCGCTTTCACTGTACCTATTGTCTATTGATGGTTTAAAGAGTGCAGCTTTCCTTTTTGCAAAAATCTGCCTCTCAATTCTTTTTATAAGCTCCGTGGTCTTGCCAGCAAACATTGGACCAGTGATGACTTCTAAAAATCCCTCCGGATGCATCTGTTCCACCGGGAATAATGGAAAGGAGGTGGTTAAAACGTCTTTTTATTCGTATTTTGGCAGAAAGGCAACTTAGGATAAAAGAGATTGAAGGATGTATAAATTGTATAAAAGAAAGAGGGACTCAAATTGGAGTCACGTGTCCCCATTTCTCCAGGGCTCTTGCTAGCTCCTTGTGGGTCTTTGCATATTCATCAAGGGGTATTCCCTGTATTATGGCATCCAAGGCCTGTCTCACAGCCCTCGCTCCGGCCTTTGGCCCATCCGGATGTCCAAGGGTTCCACCACCGATTTGAAGAACAAGTTCTGTCCCTAATGCATCTATCACTGGCTCAAGGTTTCCTGGATGAAGCCCACCGGAGCTGACCGGCATTGCTGGCTTTATGTGGTAGAACTTCTGCTCAAGATGGAAGACATCGTTCTCCTCTGGAACATAATGTTCTTCCTTAAAGATCCTTGCAAATTGTACAACTTCCCACTTTTTGCCTTCAAGCTTTCCTGCCCCAGCTGTTCCAACGTGAAGCTGATCAAGGCCTATAACCCTGTAAAGCTTAGCTAAGACAAACATTGAAATACCATGATATGGATTTCTTGTGAATGCTGCATGCATTGCTCTGTGAGCGTGTAAGGCGATGCCATAATCCTCGGCCAAATCCCTAATGTATTCCAGGGTTCCCCAGCCTGTAATAACCACATCAACCATTGCATGGGGATTACCATAGTCTGCAAGGATTTCCAGTCTGCGCTCCATCTCCCTTATGTCAGCCGTTATGTTGGCGAACCATGACTTCTTCTCGCCGGTTTCCGCCTCAACCCTCTCAATGACTTTCATAATAACATCTGCCCTGTCCTCAAAGCGATTGTACCATGGGCTGGTTAGGTTTTCATCGTCCTTGATGTAATCCATTCCACCGCTGAGCAACTCGTAAGCAAGCTTTTCGAGCTCTTCTGGAGAATAACCGACTTTTGGTTTGGGCACAGTTCCCACAATGGGCCTATCTTTGACACCAAATATTTTCCTAACGCCCTCTATACCGTGAGCAGGCCCACTGAATTCCCTCAGGAATCTTTCTGGCAAATAAATGTCCTCAAGCCTTAATCCCTTAACACGTTTCATTCCAAAGACGTTTCCGGCAACTGAAGCAAGCATACCGGGCATATTACCCTCTTCAAAGAGATGAACTGGATATGCTATCCTCACAATCCAGCTCCCATCACCCATATCATGGAAATGATAGGCCTTAGCGGACATATCTTCCCATCTTTCCTTCTCATACCATGGATACAGGCTTGTCCATGTTCCCGTAGAGCTCTCGGCAGCAACGGCACCTGCGGCATCCTCAATGGTAAAGCCCTCTGCGGGAGTAATTCTAAAAACCGCTATCAAATCCCTCTTGGGATTTGGCTCATATTCTTTATCCACGTATAGGCCGTATATTTCAAATTTCTCAGGCATTTTTGATCCCTCCTATTTCCTAAGTAATGGAGGTATATAAACGTTGTTGGTCAGGAGTGTTGAGAAGAAATATGATGGCTTTTTATGCTTTACTCTACTACAACTCTCAATAGATATTGGAGAATAAGCGGATAATAAACGGAGAGTGGCGTTTTTCCGAAAAGTTTATATAGAACTTCTTTCAAAAAATAAGATGCAAATATTAACAAAATAGCTTTAAGGAGGTAGGGGAAATGGCTGAGTTACCAATTGCCCCGGTTGATAGGTTAATTAGGAAGGCAGGTGCACAGAGGGTCAGTGAAGAGGCAGCCAAGCTCTTAGCTGAGCACCTCGAGGAAAAAGCCATTGAGATCGCCAAGAAGGCTGTTGAGCTTGCAAAACACGCCGGCAGGAAGACAGTCAAGGCTGAAGACATCAAGCTCGCTATTAAGAGCTGAGGTCTTTTCTTTTTGGCTTTTTTCTATGGATACTTCCATTGGGTTTTCCAAGGCTTGAACACTTCAAAATGGAATTTTCTGTCTTTAACTTCAGCGATTACAAACGTTGGGTCACTTCGTCTTGGTACTGTTGGGGAACCGGGATTCAGAAGGACTATCTTTTTTCCCATAAACTCATACACGTCATAAAAAAATCTATGGGTATGTCCAAAAACTAAAATGTCAACACCCATATCAAGAGCTTTATATTTAAGAGTTTGAGTATCAAGAGAGAGGAATTGATGCCCATGAAGAACCCCAATTTTAAGTGTCCCAACCTCGACAATTTTCTCTTCTGGAAAAACTGGTTGATCCAAATTTCCTCTAACAGCAACCACAGGAGCAACGCTCTCCAATGCCTCTTTAACATCTGGAGCCGTTAAGTCTCCGGCATGAAGGATAAAGTTAACATTCTTCTCCTGAAATCTCTCAAAAATTAAATCAGGCAGATGGGAAGTTTTGTCGGGGTAATGTGTATCGCTTAGGATTCCAATTCTAATCATTGGCTCATCATCCATCAGCGACGGGTTTAAATCCTCATCTGGTCAAAGGGTTAGCTTTATGTCAAGCTTTTCAACAAGTTCCCTATATCTATTTCGCACAGTTACTTCCGTAATGCGGGCAACTTTGGCAACTTCCCGCTGTGTTCTTTTTTCACCTTCAAGAACACTTGCAATATACAATGCCGCGGCAGCAACACCCATGGGGCCTTTCCCACTTGTCAATCCCATTTTAATAGCTTTTTGGAGAATTTTCATTGCCCTATTTTTTGTTCTTTCACTTAACTCCAACTGGTCAGCGAATCTATTCACATAATCAACTGGACTTGTTGGGGTTAATTTCAGATGAAGTTCTCTCGCTATGAACCTGTAGCTTCTTCCTACTTCCTTCTTATCAACTTTTGCAACCTCTTCAATCTCATCTAAAGTCCTTGGCACCTTGGCCATTCTACACGCGGCATATAAGCAAGCCGCAGTGATCCCCTCAATTGACCTTCCCCTAATAAGCTTTTCCATTACCGCTCTTCTATAGAGGGCAGCGGCCATTTCTTTGACATTCCTTGGAAGGCCCAGTTGAGATGCCATCCTATCAAGTTCACACAGTGCAAACGCCAAATTTCTTTCAGTAGCATCACTAACTCTAATTCTCCCCTGCCATTTCCTAAGGCGATAAATCTTTGCTCTCATACTTCCTGAAATATCATGTCCATGAATGTCCCTGTTCTTCCAGTCAATTGTGCTGGAGAGGCCCTTGTCATGTATCATCATTGTCATTGGAGCACCAACCCTTCCCCTTCTGGCTCTTTGGTCTGCATCAAAGGCTCTCCATTCCGGACCAGAATCAATAATGTTCCGGGCAACAACGTAACCACAGGTTGTGCACACAATTTCCCCCCTTTCGGGATCATAAATTAACCTAACTGATCCACAGATGGGACATTTCTTAAAATCTTCGGCAGAAGACAAACAAATCACCCCCTCTTCCCGGGGATGGGGCGTTTCTTTCTGAACTTTTTACCCTTACCCTTTTGTTCACGTTTCTTTTTTCGTTTTCTTTCATCAATATAAAGAACTTGTCCAACATACCCCTCAGGATTCTTCACTTTTGGTTTTACAGCTACATAGGGCATTTTAACTGGTCCGAATACGTCCTTGATAATGCCGATGAGATTGAGATTTTTGTCTACAACCGGATCATTTAAAGATGGTATCCAATCGGAACGCAATATTAAGAATCCCTGTTTTGCATAATGAGAAACCTTACCCAATCTCTTCATGGCCCCACCCCAAACCAAAATCCTTTTAAACCTTTCGTTTAGTCCTTTTTAAATCTTTCGTAGTCCTTTTTAAATCTTTCGTATCTATTCTAATGATATATCCAATGGTTGCACAGCTTTACTATTTTCTTCGTTGTTCAAAAATGCCTTCCGTTAAACTTTTAAAATCTGGATTTTAGTAACAAAATGGTACTTTAAGGGAGATAAGGGGGTAAAAGTATGCCAGTGGTAGAGGAGATCACAAAAGTTAGCTTTGAGAGGGTAGGAAGCCATTCCCACATTAAAGGATTGGGTTTAGACGAGAACGGAAAAGCAAAGTTCATTGCAGATGGAATGGTGGGACAGACAAAAGCAAGGGAAGCTGCTGGAATTGCAGTTAAGCTAATAAAAAGAGGAAAACTTGCTGGAAAGGGGATTCTCCTTGCTGGGCCTACTGGGAGCGGTAAAACGGCAATAGCAATAGGAATTGCTAGGGAGCTTGGTGAAGATGTCCCCTTTGTCCAGATATCTGGAAGCGAAATCTATTCCGCTGAGATTAAGAAGACTGAATTTCTAAAGCAGGCCTTAAGAAGAGCGATAGGTGTTAGGATAAGTGAAGAAAGAAAGGTTTACGAAGGAAAGGTTGAGAAAATTGAGATCAGAAGAACAAGACATCCGTTCAATCCATATATCGAAATCCCCGAATCCATAGTACTCACCCTCAAAACAAAAGAC
>DQUR01000243.1 GCA_015662175.1 Thermococcus paralvinellae
CCCTATTTTCGGTTCATTCTCAGCTTTAATGTTGACCGTCCAATGCTCAATATGTTTGTATTCTTTGAAAATACCGGGGGTTTTAGTCTTTAATTTCACAATTTCTCTGATTTTAAAAGCTTTTTTATCCTTTAGATTGAAATTTATGGGATAAATAAATAGAAAAAAGATTCGTGAGCTTAGAGACGGATTATCTCCTCATAACCAGAAAGATTGCCCCACCTATGAGCACAATCGCCCCAATCACTGCCCCTATCTGTTTATAGACAATGTCCTGAGATGTTCCGGGGAGTGTAAATCTGATGTATGCTCTGCTGACATTCGCAAGGAGTTTCTGGACATCCTCTTGAGGTGCGCCGTAGCGAATGAAGACGTTTGCGGTTATTGAAATCCTGTTTTCGGCAATCGATGTTGTTAAGGTAAACCTGTTACCCTTGAGTTCCCTCGTGAGGTTTTGCGGAACTTCCACGATTTTGGCATCCTTTGGGAGAACAAATTCAATCTTCAGGGTTTGATTTATCTCATTCTGGGCTCTGTATCCAATATCGTTAAATCTGTATCCCAGGGTTGGGTCAAATGAGTATTCATATGTTCCATTCACCTCTTTTGTAAAGTTCTGGACAACATAACTTGCTTCAATAATAAGTGGACCAGTCTCATTAAGCCCCAAAATTTGAACATCTGCCTTATTTACCTTAACTCCCTGATTCCCAAGTGCTTTTATGTTGTTTTGAAGAATTAACTCCGTAACATTTTGGACTCCCATCATTTTTATCTGAAGTTTCATAAGCTGGACTTGATCTTTTGGTTCAATATATGTATCCCTTATGAACAAGTTCGTTGTTCCGTTTGGCAAAATCTCAGCCCTCAGGTATTGCTCAGAAACTACTTTTTGGTACTCTTCCTCCCCTGTATATGGAGTTGTGTATCTAACATAGAACGTGTTGTAATCATCGAAGAGTGCTCTGAACCCTTCCGGTCTCAGGTAAGGCTCAAGATAGATGTCTGAAGTGACAATAACCTTGTTTTCTTCAACTTTTGAGCGAACGTAAAACCTGCTCTGGTTGTATTCTCTTGTTACGGGTTTTGGATACTCCAAGAGCTTGGCATCCTGGGGGAGCTCAATTATGAAAACGTTGTGAAGCTCAACCCCATATGGCAGGCCGGTATCAGGAATTGGGGCGGTTCCGTATCCCCTGGTTGGGTCAACTATTATCTCCCAATACCCATCGTAGGAATAGTATTTGGCAAACTTCTTGGCAACTGCTGTAAAAACCACCGTTAGGTTACCGCCTTCATCAAGACCCAGAACCTTCAGGCTCTGGTTGGTTGTCCTTATTCCGTAATTTGCGAGGGTTGCTATGTATCGCTCAAGTTGCTCCTGCTCGTATTTTTTAATCGCCTCTTCCCTTGTGAGATTTGTTTGATTAAGTATCTGCTCAATCTGTTTTTGTATTTCGTCTTTGGGCTCAAGCCAAGAAGTCCTTAACGTTATTTGAGCATTCCCATTGTCCAGAACCTTGATTGTGAACACAAATTCCTCCTTATAAAACGGAACCTCTTGGGCGTAAGCCATTGAGACTCCCAAAAGGAGGAGTAGTAGCATTGCACTTAACTTTCTCATTCCACATTACCTCCACTCAATGCCTAAAGAAGTAGCGTCATGTTGGAGTATTTAACGTTATCCCTAACAAGCCAGTTTAATAGGGTTTGAACAGTTAATGGAATACTCCTCTGTTTTGGCGGGAAAACACTTATTCAACTCCAGAAGGGTTGATGTTAACAAGGCTTTCCATCGATTGGTCAGGGCTGGTTTTTCCCCTTTTGGATGAACACCAGGTATATTTCGTTTGTCTGCTCAACCGTGTGAAGCTTCTCCCTTAACTACCATACCTTCCGAGATTTATTCTTGCAGTAAGGCTTCACTTTGTAGTTAGTACTCTAATTCATTCATGCATCCCTTTCCCCTGTTACAATACGGTAACTTCCCCAAAGTTCTTCCCACTGAAGACGTTTAAGCATATTATTATACCATAACTCCAAACATCCTCAAAAACTTTTAACTCTCCACAATGCCTCCACCCTCAGCACTAGACCTAACACGACGCATCCCACAAAAAACAAAGGGAGAAACAATCACTAGGAGAAACAATCGCTACCACTTGCTTAGGTCAATTTCACCTTCCGTCTTTGAAACTATTGCTGTGCCCGCAAGGTCTCCCGTAACATTGACCATTGTCCTACCCATGTCCAGGATAGCGTCGATGCCAAGTATCATTGCATAAGCTGCAGCAACACTTGGATCCGTTAATGGTATTCCAACGCTCTGAAGAACCATCGCCAGCATTATTGCACCAGCCCCAGGAACACCGGCCGTGCCTATTGATGCGAGAACTGCTGTAAGTACTATTGTGAGTTGCTGTCCGAGGGTGAGGTACTGACCTATTGCAAGGGCAATGAAGAATGTGCAGACACCCTGGTAAAGGGCTGTTCCATCCATGTTAATTGTTGCACCAAGTGGAAGTGTGAATGAGTAGATGCCCTTGCTTATTCCCATCTCCTCATCGGCAACCCTCATTGTAACCGGCAAAGTACCGCTTGAGCTTCTTGTTACGAATGCCGTGATCATGGCATCCTTGGCCTTCTTGATGAACTTAATTGGGTCAAGTCCAAAAATCTTGAGGAGTGTGAAGTAAACTATGACTATCTGCAGAATTAAGCCAAGATACACAGCCACAACGACCTTTGCCAGTTGACCAACAACCTTGACCCCCTGCTCGGCCATGATGTAAGCAATCAATGCGAAGACACCTATTGGGGCATACTGCA
>DQUR01000152.1 GCA_015662175.1 Thermococcus paralvinellae
AAAAGGAGGTTGAACTTTAGGTCAACGGTTCAATTATGAAATGGGTTATTGTTTCCCTGACTCCGTCAATGGAGGAGATTCTATCAAGGATTTCCTCAAACCTTGTCCTATCAACTTCAATCACAATATCTATGTTGCCTGTGACTCTATATGCCCTTATTCCCTTAAGCCTTTTTATCTCTTCGTGGACTTGTTTTCTCTTTGTAGGGTCCACTTTTACAAAGATAAAGGCTTTGTTATTCACACCATTTTCAAGGAACTCAATGGCTTTTCTGGTTAAATCTATAAATCCTCTCCCGGTTCTAATGTATCCCATCTCTTTTAAGGCCTTGAGGTGAAAGCTCAATGCTTGCCTTGTAACTTTAAGCTCCTTTGCGAGCTCTTCCTGGCTTTTTTCAACAGTGTGGACTTCAATTGGCTTCCCTTCGTTGTAAAGCTTCCTCAAAAGTTCAATTTGCTTTGATGTGAGCTTTACTTCTTCCATTTTCTCACCCTCCATTTGTCTGACTATCATTTTCACATTACCCTAAGATTTTTTTGTATAAAACTCTTTTTTTACAGCTTAGTTTTTAACAAAAAGTTAAAATATTTGGAATATTGCAAAATAAAACCCTATCGCACCTTTTTTTGTAAATTAATTTGTATGCTCTAAACTATTCAAGTAAATACTTACATTTGTAAACAGTTTTGTTAACATTCTCAAAAACCAGAAAAGGATGTCTAGATATTAGGTTCAACAACGTAAACTGTTCTGTCTTCTCCAATTCCCTGAATTAAACCGCGATGTCTTCTCACACAGCTTTCGCATTCCCCACAGTGAATTGGTTTTCCATCATCAGTGAATCCTTTCGGCATGTAACATGAATTTGAGTATTCATATTTTGCATTTAGCTCTTTTAAGAGCCTTGCAATGTCCCTTTTGTCAAGATTTATCAGTGGTGCAACGACCTTAACTTCGCTTAATGTTCCATATTTCAGCATCTCGTTCATTCTCTCTATAAATTCCTGGGTATTGTCTGGAAAAGTTGTTCCTTCCTCCGCGTTGAAGCCCACTATTATATCCCCACCTCCAAGGGCATCCAAAAGCGACGCTGCCACCGAGATCAGTACAACATTCCTCGCCGGAACCCAGACACTTTTAGCTGTTTCCTGTGCATACTCTAAATTTTCCAGCTCCTTTCCCGTAACTTTTGGTGTTTCCCCTCCAACCAATGTTGTCCCCCTAAGCTTGGAGAACTCCTCTAAAAAGTCAAGTTTGATAATTCTAAGCGGAATGTTCAGCTCTTTTGAGAAGAACTCCGCCACCTTGTTTGCAACTTTTTCCTCGTTGCTTCCATAGTTTATCGTGAGCATAATGAATTCATCATAATTTTTCTTTGCCCAGTATATGCAGGCCGTTGAATCCAAACCACCACTGAACAAGACTACCGCCCTTTTCACTTTCCCCACCTATTCGATTGTTTTGATACATCATAAAAATCTTGCTGTCTTTAAAGTTTAAGCAAGATGGTTGTTTTAATTATAATGAGTTACCAGTGAAAGATATTCCATAGATCGTTTTATCATTGTCCTTGTACCAGTATTTGGTTTCAATAGTATTATAACCTCTTACATAAAGCGGTCCGGCTGTTGGACCTCCGTAGCTCTGTATGAAGTTACAGTCACGCCCGCTGTAATCGCTTCTTTAACTGTGAATGTAACTGATTGAACCATCCAC
>DQUR01000002.1 GCA_015662175.1 Thermococcus paralvinellae
TTTAGAGTGCTGGGCGTTGAAGAAGTCTATACCGGACATTGTACCGGACTGAGAGCGGAAGCTGAATTCTTGAAGGCTTATGGGGACAGGTTCCATAAACTCCACAGTGGCATGGTGATTGAATTTGGTTAGCGATTCAGAGCAAGCCTCACGGCCTTTTCAGCTATAACATCCAAAGGGTCAATTAGCGGAACTTCCAAATCCCCAGGTTTCAGTGCAACACTTACCTCAGTGCAGCCGGCAATGATGCCTTCACTTTCCTTTTCAAGCTTTTTGGCTATCTCCAGCAAAAATCTTCTTCCAAGCTCAAACCTATTGGCTTTGATTCCCTCGTAGATACCTCTCATGACCTTCTCCTGCCCATCTGGTATTATAGCTTTTATTCCTCTCTTTTCCAGGGCTCTCTGGTAAATTCCGCTAACCACCGTTCCCGTAGTTGCCAGCAGTCCCACTCGCATAATGCCCAGCTGTTTAACATATTCAGCCGTCTCCTCAATCATGTTGAGCAGGGGAATGCTTATCGCCTTTTGAATCTCGTCAGCGAAGATGTGAGCCGTGTTGCATGGCATTATTATGAAGTCCGCCCCCCAGCTTTCAAGCTTTTTTGCACCCTCAATGAGCTCTGGCAGGGGGGTTTCACCCTTACCGAGGATATAGGCTGTCCTATCGGGAATCTTTGGATTGTTGTAGATTATGATCCTTGGATGGTCTTGGTCTCTTTTTGCTGGGGTTTTCAGGACTATTCTTTTAAACAGCTCAACAGTTGCTAGGGGCCCCATGCCACCGAGAATCCCTATCGTTCTTTCCTTTCTCATTTTAACCACTCAGCCTTTCGCATATTTGAGTTTGCCTTCCTTCCACTCAACATAGCGTGCCATGATAAAGAGCAAGTCGCTTAAGCGGTTGAGATATTTAAGGGCATCTTCGCCAAAGCCATACTCCAAAACAAGCCTTGCAACCTTTCTTTCTGCCCTCCTCACAACAGTCCTGCAAACATCAAGTTTTGCACTTGCTATTGTTGAGCCGGGGATTACAAGGGCTTTTAACTGAACCTCACTTTCAAATTTTTTAATCAAGCTTTCCATCCACTCCACTTCCTCTTTTCCAATATTCTTGTATTTGCCTTTGCTTGCTATTTCTGCCATGAGGGAATATAGATTAACCTGAATTTTTTCCACAATAGCTCTAAGCTCATCATCTCCAACGTAGTGCTTTGCTTCTCCAAGAAATGAGCTTGCTTCGTCAATTGTCCCGTTAGCTTCGATAATCGGTGAGAACTTTGCCAGTCTATCCCCGGTGAAAATTCCAGTGGTCCCTTTATCACCGGTCTTTGTTGTGATTGGCATACAACCACCAATTTCAGTTAAAGGTTAGTCTTTTTATCCCTTTTGTTGCTTTTCTCAATCTATATTGTCTATATATTCCTATTATCAGCGTACTATAGGCGATACAAGGCACGAGAGAAAGTTATTTATACCCTAGGATGCTCTTAGTATTTGGGTGATGCTATGAAGAGATGGGGCTTAATTGTTGTGATACTCCTACTCTTAGGCATCGTTCCAGCAAGTGCTGTAAGCCTTGTAAGTGCAGAGACCTATGTTCCAATTCCTGATATCCAAGGCTACGGTGACAGCTCTCCCTATGAAGGTCAAACTGTAATCACAACGGGTGTCGTGACAGCCGTTGCCAAAAAGGGATTTTTCATTCAAAATGGCACTGGTCCATGGACCGGGATCTATGTTTACACCAGCTCGACACCTTCAGTTAAAGTTGGTGACCTTGTGGAGGTTAGAGGTTACGTCAAAGAATTTTACGGGCTAACCGAGATTTCAGTTAATCCCAGATATGGAGATTACGTTGAGGTGCTTGGCACGGCACCTGTTCCAGAGCCAGTTGTTCTCCCCACAGGAAACGTTTCTCAGGAAAAGTGGGAGGGTGTTCTGGTAAAGGTGGTTAGCGTTACTGTGACTGATCCTGATTTGGGATACGGGGAGTGGCTTGTTGATGATGGAAGTGGCCCAGTCAGAATAGATGACCTAATTTACAGGTACTCTCCAGAATACGGGCAGAAATTTAACTATATCATCGGACCGGTTTACTATTCATTTGGTAACTTTAAGATTGAGCCAAGGGGTCCGGAGGACATAAAGGAATATACACCTGAGATAAAAATTGTCGAGCTTAATGTGGATGAATCCCTTGTCAAGGGTGTTGAAACATCGATCAGAGTTCTTATCAGGAATGATGGCCAGTTCAGCGAGAATGTAACCCTGATCGTTTATGTAAACGATGAAACCCTGCTAAACACAACGTTAATCCTAAAGGCCGGAGAGGAATACTCAACGACTGTTAAATGGATCCCACAATCCTCTGGAGAAGTACTCATCAAGGCGGAGATCGTAGGACACGATGAAAAGTGTGTTTCCGTTATTGTATATGAAAACCCCAACACGGTTGCTTATGCTCTTGTCCTCTACTACAACCACCAGTATGTAAAGTACAGGGGAGAGCTTGATCAGCTCTATGAGCAGTTCACGAGCATGATCGAAGAACTCCAAAAGTATGATGTTAATTTAACACCGATCCAGAGGGAAATCAACAGAATACAATCAAACCTTGAGGAGATAAACAGCCTCTATCAGAGATATGAGAGCCTTTTCACCTATAAAGCAAGAGGATATTACATCCCCCTCATGATTCCCCTTAGAAAGGCAACATTCCTTACAAAAAGCACAATCAAGTTGCTTGGGGAGATTAACCCAATACTAAACTCAACGCTCAGCAAGGTTAAAGCGATACACGAGGGGCAGAATATAACACAAACTGAAAATATCACAGTTTCAGTTCCAAAGATAGTCAGGGTTCTTATCGATTCAGGCCACAACCAATATTACAACGCTGATAAACTGAGTGGTCTCATTAACAGGATAAAGAGCGAGCTGAACTGGACGGTTGAAATTAATCGTGGAACGCTAACTTATGAGAAGCTTAAGGATTATGATATCCTAATTATTCCCAATCCGAGGAAGGACATCACAAACGATGAAGCACAGGCAATCAAGCAGTGGGTTAAAGAAGGAGGAGGCCTCTTCATCCTCGGAGACTGGTATAAGTACGTCAACACCGAGAGTTTGAACAAGATAACCGAGGAGTTCGGCATTGAGTTCAACGATGACGAGCTGATGGACGATAAGCATAACACCGGAAGACCATACTACCCGCTCGTTGGTGAATACAACCTTGAACATCCGGCGATGAGATTCCTCAACGAAACACACCAAATGTACTACAACGGTGACACCCTCGACATTTCCGGAGATGCAGTATGGCTCATCAGTGGTTATGAAAGCTCGTATGCTGTTGATCAGACAGGAAAGGTTACAAAGGAGAAGGGCTCAAAACCAATCGTTGCGGCGGCGGTTGAAGTAGAGAGGGGAAGGATAGTGGCATATGGATCAAGCAAGGCAATAAGCGACAGCTATTATGGAAAATACATAAGCACAAACTGGCCATTCATTAAGGGAGTCCTCCTCTGGCTCGCAGGGGAACTCTGAGCTTTCCTTTAATTTTATTTTTGTTGCCGTTTCAATATTCATCGAAGCGAAACGATTTTAAGTTATACTCTTCTATTCATAGATGAGAGGTGAGAATCATGCATGAACTTGTTGAGTTTGCCGTTGAAAGGGCTTTAGAGCTCGGAGCAAAGTATGCGGAGGCAAGGTTTGAGGAGCACGAAGGAATGAGTATCTCCATGAAAAACGGCAATCCGGAAGGATTGAGCATCAGAGCTGACAGAGGAATTGGGATTAGAGTTCTTGTAAATGGTGGAATGGGTTTTGCATCAACAAATGTTCTGACAAGGGAAAGTGTCAGTGAGGCTGTTAAAAAAGCTGTTAAGCTTGCAAAAGCCGCTTCAAAAGTCAGGGACAAATCGATAGAGTTCAGCGAGGAGAGATTTCATGAAGTGTATTATGAAGTTAAAATGAAGAAGGACTTCAGGGATTATTCGGGAGAGGAAA
>DQUR01000180.1 GCA_015662175.1 Thermococcus paralvinellae
AATCTTTGGAACGAGCTTTCCATACTTGGGACCAACCGTCCTGAAGTTTGGTTTAATCTCGACGATTCTTTCCTCAAGCTCCGGCTCTCCCCTGATTATCTCCAGTTGTTCAATGTTCATCGTTCCAGCAATGTCCTTCTCCACAAGCTTGAGCATCTCATAGCTGTCAGTTGCATAAATAGCCACGTGCTTGAGCTTTGCGTTTAACGCCAGTCCATGGGAGTTCTTGTATCTTCTCATTGTCCCAATAATCTCTCTTGCAAGTCCTCCGAGCTTTTCGGCCTCATCATCAATCCTTGCCTCATTGCAAGCAGGCCACTGCAAGAGATGGATGCTCTTTGCTCCAACCCTGTCCCGGAACACCCCCTGATAGAGCTCCTCCGTTATATGCGGCACGAATGGCGCAAGCAAAAGAAGGATGTTGTAGAGCAACTCATACAGTGCCACCTTTGCCCTAAGCTTGCTCTCCTCATCCTCTCCGTAAAGCCTGTGCTTGATCATCTCGATGTAGTCATCCGCAACCTCATGCCATATGAACGTCATAAGTTCTCTCGTGAGCAGGTTGAAGCGGTAGATTTCCATCTCATCCGTTGCAAATCTGATTAAGCGGTGAAGCCTTGAGAGTATCCATCTATCAAGGGGCTCAAGCTCAATATCTTTGTTTGCGTTATAGTCCAGACCTTTGATGTGCCTCTCGGCAAAACGGAATATGTTCCAGAGTTTCTGCAGGAATCTGAAGTTGTAATCCACGGTTTCCCACTTGAACGGATGGTCTTCTCCCGGTGGAGCTAATGCTGTCCAGAGCCTTAAGGCATCGGCACCGTATTTTGGAATCACCTCCTCCGGCGAGACAACGTTCCCATAGCTCTTGCTCATCTTCCTGCCATCAGGCCCTGCTACCATTCCGTTAATCAGAATATCATGCCACGGCTTCTGTCCTGTTAGAATATAGGTTCTAAAGATTGTGTAGAAGGCCCAGGTCCTTATGATGTCCGTTCCCTGAGGCCTTAACGCTGTGGGGAAGTTACGCCTGAACCATTTCTCATCCTTAGTCCACCTCGTTATGACGAGTGGGGTTATGCTCGAGTCAATCCAGCAGTCGAGGACATCCTTAACTCCTTCCAGGTTTGCTGAGCCACACTTCGGACACCTTTCCACAGGTGGCCTGTCAAATCTCGGATCAACCGGCAGGTCTTTCTCCTTTGCCGGAATTATCTCACCACAGTCCCCACACACCCAGAATGGGATTGGGGTTCCAAATACCCTCTGCCTGCTGATCACCCAGTCCCAGTCCATGCTCTCCGCCCAGTCCTTGAGCCTCAGGAACATGTCCTCCGGGAACCACCTTATCTGCCTTGCAACCTCTATGATCTTGTCAGTAAATTCCTTCACTTTAATGAACCACTGCTTTTTGGGCAACAACTCAATTGAAGCCATACAGCTGCTGCGCTCGGTGTGCCTCAATACCCTATGCTTTATTTTCTCCTTCTTGTAAAGCAGACCCATCTCTTCCAGGTCCTTTGCAATTGCTATCCTTACCTCTTCCGTCTTCATACCCCTGTATTTGCCCGCAACTTCTGTCATCCTTCCATATTCATCAATCGCAATAATCACCGGCAAGTTGTGACGCTTCTGCCACACTATGTCCTGCTCATCGCCGTAGGTACAGTTATAGACAGCCCCGGTTCCAAAGTTTGGATCAACGTCTTCATCGGCCAGGATTGGAACTTCCCTCTCAAAGATCGGGAGCTTCACTTTTTTGCCCACCATATCCCTATATCTCTCATCCTCGGGGTGCACGAATACAGCCACACAGGCTGGCATGAGCTCTGGTCTTGTTGTCGCTATTGGAATGTATCCACTTCCATCAGCAAGTGGGAGCTTTATGTAGTAAAGAAAGCCTTCCTCCTCCACGTAACCAACTTCAGCCTTAGCTAAAGACGTCCTACAGTTTGGACACCAGAATACGGGGTGTTCCGCCTGATAAAGCATGCCCTTCCTGTAGAACTCAAGCAAAGATTTCTGCACTAAAGCCCTGTATTCGTCATCCATCGTATGATACTCCAAATCCCAGTCAGCGGAATAACCAATCCTGATAAACTGGTTTCTCATTGCCTCAATGGCCTGCCAGGTCCACTCAATACACTTCTGCAGAAACCTTTCCGGTTCATCCTTGCTGATTCCAAACTCCTTCTCCACCTTAAGCTCTGTTGGAAGTCCGTGGTTATCAAATCCCTGTGGAAAGAGAACATTGTAACCCCTCATTCTCTTATATCTCGCCACAATGTCAATCCATGTGTGGCTCAACACGTGACCAAGGTGAAGGGTTCCGCTTGTAAATGGTGGTGGCGTATCAATTGCATATGGTGGCTTTTTTTCATCAGGCTCATACTTGTAAATCCTCTCATCCAGCCAGAACTTCTGCCACCTAGTTTCAACTTCTTCAGGGTTATAATTCTTCGGTAGCATACCATCAACCTCCAGTGTGATGTTCTTTGTAGAAAAGGCCTTTCTTGCATTAAAATACATTTGATGATGCCAGTCAATGTCATTCTTTTCAAAAACACCTGCAATCTTAGAGGGTCTTTCGAGGGACGATAGGCACCACCAGAGAATAAAGACGAACCCAGAGTTTAAAAAGTTTTAGCCATTCCAACTAGCTGGAATTTGTGTGGAAGTTTATACCATTAAAGTATCTTTACCGACTCTTTCACCTCAATTGCATTTGAGGTTGCGGCAAAATCTTAGAACATTTGTTAGCATTTATACTCACCATTGGGTGGTAATAGTGTAATAGTGGGTAGAATCTCAGAATTTTATAATGCAATTAAGGTGAATCGCTAACACCACAAAACTTTTCTTTTATCGTTTCGATATTTGTCTTGGTGATGCAAATGAAAGCCTTCATTTCCATAGACCTAGAAGGCATGCCGTTTATAGTTAGCAGAGAGCACCTCTTTGTTAAGGGAGCATTGTACAACGAAGCAAGGAAAATAGCGACAAAGTTGACGCTGGCTGTTACGGAAGAGCTTTGCAAGACTGGCTTTGAGGAAATTGTTATAGCGGACAGTCATGGCCCTATGGTCAATCTCCTGGTCGAAGAACTGCCGGAGTATGTTGAGCTTGTCAGAGGATTTCCGAGACCGTTGAGCATGGTGGCATTTGCCAGAGGGAGTGATGTTGCCATGTTTTTAGGTTATCACGCGAAAGCTGGAACTCCCTATGCAACCTTTGACCACACCTACAGTGGTGCGACGGTTGATTACCTTGAGATAAATGGCATTAGGGTTAGTGAATTTCTCCTCAACAGTTACCTCTTAGGTAGCTGGGACATTCCAGTTGTTCTTGTTGGTGGAGATGCGAAGCTGATTGAAGAAGACGTGAAAGAGTTCACCCCATGGGCCGAGGGAGTTATTTTTAAAAAAGCCCTGTCAAGGTACTCTGCCAAAAGTCCAAGCTTGAGAAAGCTTGAAGACATGTTAAGGCAAGCTGTAAACAGGGCGGTTGGAAAGTTTAAGCGTGGAGAGGTTAAACCTCTAAAAACGAAAGAGCCCGTGAAGGTTAAGCTTCGCTTCTTAGGAAGTGAGATGGCGGACACGGCTGAGCTCCTACCTGCTGTGAAGAGAATTGATGGAAAAACAGTTGAGTTTGAGGCAAAGAATATGGAGGAGGCATACAAGCTCTTTGAGCTTCTGGTGTTTGCGGCAGCGGGAGTTAGATCAATAGTTCAGCGTTAAATTTAAGTCTCGGCCAAGATCTTAAGGGTTACCTTTCCCTCTTTTATGATCATCCTTATATCGTGAAGAAGCTTTTGAACGTTTTCGGTCTCAACCTTCCTCTTTATTTCGCTTATTCCAGAAACTGTGGGCGGGAAGAGATGTATATCCCTAATCTTACCTCTAACCCTATCACATAATTTGCTTAGAATTTTTCCTCTTCTGTCATAGGGCAACTTAATGTCCAATTCAACGATTTTCATACATATCACCACCTTATTTTAAGAAATAAGCCCTATATAATCCTTTTTATGAGCCGTGATTATTGCCCTTCTCCATAAATATTCCCGAAAGTTATAAAAAAGGCTTGGAGGAATTTATAGTGCCCCGGATGACCGTGGGGAATGAGCGCGGAGGCGAGCTGTGAGTTCCCTCCGCTCCTCCGGGGCACATTCACTCATTTTCGTTCTCAACATACGGAGCAGTAATAACTCTCCTAATCTCCCTCGCTATCTTTTCTCCAATGCCCTCAACCTCCATGAGCTCGCTTTCTTTTGCTGTGAAAACCCTTTCAACGCTTCCAAAATGTCTAAGCAAACGTTTTGCTAAAGTTGCTGAAACATAGGGCAGGCCCTCAACTATCAGCCTTTGCCTGTCCGCCAAAGTCAAAGCTTTCTTCTCACTCCTAACGGCAACCTCCTTTCTCCTATCCTCCTGCTCTCTTTTAGCCATTAAGTATATGAACTGTGCTGTCTCTTTAGCATCGAAAGAAAAGAGAATCGGCACACCCCAATCGATGGTTACGGCAGCTAAAGCCCCCCTAATTGCATTGGGATGAACATTTCTAATCCCATAAAGCTGTCCCTCAATGATTATTACGGGTTTTATGTAGGCCTCTGTTA
>DQUR01000171.1 GCA_015662175.1 Thermococcus paralvinellae
ATACTGTCTCAAGCTGACATACTTCCTAATTCCAAGAAAGGCAAGCACGGCTAAAGTGAGCATTAAAATTGACAGTGCCGCAATTTCGGGACTTCACCTGTGTCACCGGCCATGTATGCATTTGCCGGCGGATCGTTGTTCTCAACTATTGTTCCATCCTTGGTTGTCTTTACAATTCTATAGACGTTCTCCGGGATGTTTTCATCAACAAGCGTGTGCCAGTTACCATTGTCATCAACGTATGCAACAACACCCGGCCCATGGTAGAGGACCTTTCCTCCGTTCTTGAAGCCCTGAACGATCATGTCCCTATCCGGTGTGTTGGGGTCGGGATCAACTATTGCAACAACCCTGTATCCCCTTCCAGCGTTGCTTGTTGGGTCTTCAACTGAACAGAGGTCAATCCTAAGGTGACCGATTCCAAGCATGTCAAGGAGTAGGTTAACGGTTTCCTGAACCTGAACACCGCTGTTTCCATAATCGCTATCACCTGCAATCCAGAGAACCTTTCCACCCTGTTTGAACCACTCAGCTATGGCCTGTATCTCATCTGGCTCAAATGGACTTGAGGGTTGACCTATGATAAGCATGTCAACGCCTTTGAGACCATCAGCTGTAATTTTATTACCGAGATGAGGAATACCCAGGACATCAGCGGCAGCCGGGTCGCCGAAGTATGCCCAGTTTACATCGGTTATTGTATTTACAATGCCATGTGCCAGAGTCTCGTTGGTGTCCCTGTCAATGACGTCTCCTGCAAGATACTTGTCATTTTCGCCATGAGCTAAATCCACAGCAATTGTTGCTGCACTTGCAAGAGCAACACCAAAAATCCCAAAAAGAACAAAAACTGAAACCAGTATTGCAAGCTTCTTCATGGCGTTCACCGAAGGTGTCTAATAACAAAGCAGTTATAAATTTTATTGGTCCCCTATTGGGGTTTTATGCTCAACAAGGCACACAAGCCCACATTATGTATGACGACAAAGAACTGCAAAAACTTTGAGAAGGAATAGCAAAGAATGACATACAACTAAAAAGAACAACGCGAATGGTAGCGGGGGGAGGATTTGAACCTCCGACCTCCGGGTTATGAGCCCGGCGGGCACTCCTAGCTGCCCCACCCCGCTGCACAACCCAATACATACTAATATGGGGTGAGTTTATAAACTTTACTATCTGAAGAGTACCCTCAGCCTTTGTCAGTAATTTTTTCCTTTTGAAGAATCCACTCACTGCCCCACTGAGTACCAATCCCATACCTCCTCAGCGGTATCAACATAGTCTGTTATTATGTTCGAAGAATAATTTATGTTCCCGTTTTCATCAATACCCTTCCCTTCCTTAAGTTCGATTAGAATGTTTTCCCCTTTAATACCCCCATCTAATAGTCTGCTAACAATCTCTTTTGCTCTCTCAATTGCATAAACAAGCTCATCGCCTGTGCTAAGTTGTTTAAACTGAGATAACCTTGGGAAATGATGTGTTTGAGGTAACCAAACCTCCCCCATCCGATGCAATCAGCTTTTTCTCCATAGAGATAATCATCGGTTGCAACGTGATACCTTGACACAGCTCCAAAAACATCCCGGGTTGCGAAAATGTTGACAGGCCTTACTTGGCATTTGCCATCTCAAGGGCCCATCTCACTTTTTTCTAGATTTTCCCGAGCTCTTCTCCTGCCAAATATCTTCCAAATCCACCAGGTTTCATGTTAACATCAAGAATTTTCCTTCCCCAACTAATGTAATTTATAAGGCTTTTAATGGTGAGCCCTCCTTTCACAACTTCACAATACCTGCTTATCATCCTATTGCATCCGGGTAGCCAAACAAGTCAGGGTAACTAAGCAAGAAAAGTGTGTTTACAGGCTCTTACAGAAGCAATACTCATCTGGCATACAGCTAATCTAATTTGGGCTCAGATAAAGATAAATACATATTATCGAGAATTTGAAGTCTGTAAATGTCGCATGAATGAACTCTAAAGAGGATTATCTTTTCAATTTTCCCGCTTTCCTTCCATCTATCATGCTTCAAAAGGATGTCTTTTGGATGAATAATTTTTGAGGCAACATGGTGCGTGTGTAATTTAGCAATATTCCTTTTACTGAAGCATTGACTATTCCCCAACTATTTAAAAAATGAATTAATCAAGATAATCACTTGAAATCATTTTTCCTTTTATACCACACTAATCATAGGTATTTGAGATAATTGAATATGCTTCCCAAGGTCATTTAATCACGTCACTGAGTGGAGAATCAAATCGAAAATGGATCCGAATATACTTAAAGCCAAACCATTCCAACTCCCAACAGTATCCTGGTGGTAATCCTCAATGGACTTAGATGTTCATTCTCTTAAACCGCAAGATTTATAAGATAGAATTTTCCCTTTATTCTTTGGACGGTGGGGCGGTAGCTCAGCCTGGGAGAGCGCCGGACTGAAGATCCGGGTGTCGGGGGTTCAAATCCCCCTCGCCCCACCACTTTTGTGCGGTGGTAGTCTAGCCTGGTCTAGGACACCGGCCTTCCAAGCCGGTGACCCGGGTTCAAATCCCGGCCACCGCACCATAAACTTTTCTGTGAAAATCTTGTGGAATTTCAATCTCAAACCTAATC
>DQUR01000036.1 GCA_015662175.1 Thermococcus paralvinellae
CCCAAACCGTCATCAAACCTTAAATTTGAAAAAACTCAAGCCATAGAACCCAAAAAGAACAAAACAAAAAAATTAACAAGAACCGAAAAACATTCGAGTGTTAAGGATCGCATTGAATGTAAATTAATAACTTTTTTCATGGCGCCGGGGCGGGGATTTGAACCCCGGAGGGCTTAACGCCCACGGACTCTCCAGGCCCGCGCCTTCCCAGGCTAGGCTACCCCGGCACTAAAAATGAGAAGAGTAATTATGAGATAAGCTCAATTTCAATTGTCACATCTTCAGGAACGCGAATTCTCATTATCTGTCTCATGGCCCTCTCATCGGCCTCAATGTCAATGAGCCTCTTATGAACCCTGAGCTCAAAGCGGTCAAATGTCGCTGTTCCTTCCCCGTCTGGACTTTTTCTTGTTGTAATCCTGATTCTCTTTGTTGGAAGTGGTATTGGACCGCTCCTTCTAACTCCTGTTCTCTCTGCAATTTGCTTGATCTGATCAGTTACCTCATTAAGCGACTTTATATTGGTGCTTGCAAGCTTGATCCTCGCCTTTTGCATTTTTGCTACCTCCTAAGGGAAAAAAGAACTAAGAAAAAAGCGCTTCACTCACTCTTCTGGATGGATATAACCATACCGGCAGCGACCGTTTGACCCATGTCTCTGATAGCGAATCTACCAAGCTGTGGAATCTCCTTGACAGGTTCGATAACCATTGGCTTGGTTGGCCTGAGGACAACGATTGCTGAGTCACCGGTCTTGATGAACTGTGGATTCTCCTCAACGATGTTACCCGTTCTTGGATCAAGCTTGGCCAATAGTTGTTCAAACCTAACCGCAACCTGTGCAGTGTGAGCGTGTAATACCGGCGTGTAACCGATTGTAATTGCCGTTGGGTGGTTGAGGACAATGATCTGTGCCTTGAATGTGTCCTTTGGCCTGACAACTGTTGGTGGGTTGGTTGTGTGACCAGCGACGTCACCTCTCTTGATATCGTTCTTGCTGACACCTCTGACGTTGAATCCGATGTTGTCACCCGGGAGAGCCTCTTGGAGTGGCTCGTGGTGCATTTCAATGCTCTTTACTTCACCCTGGATCGGCTTGTGGAAGATTGTGCTGGCTGGCTCGAAGACGACCACGTCACCAACCTTAAGCTTACCGGTCTCAACCCTACCAACTGGAACCGTACCGACACCCTTAATTGAGTAAACGTCTTGGATTGGGATTCTGAGTGGCTTGTCAACGGGCTTTGGTGGCTCTGGGATTTGGTCAAGGGCTTCTATGAGTGTTGGCCCCTTATACCATGGCATCTTGTCACTCCTGTTCACGACATTATCGCCGTTCCATGCTGAGATTGGGATGATTGGGAAGTTCTTATATCCGAGCATCTTGAGGAGCTTTTCAACCTGAGCGGCAACCTCCTTGAACCTCTTCTCGTCATAGTTGACCATGTCCATCTTGTTGATTGCAACGATTATGTGGTTGATACCGAGTGTTCTTGCAAGAAATGCGTGCTCCTTTGTCTGAGGCATGACACCATCAGTTGCAGCGACAACGAGAACAGCGGCATCAGCCTGTGAAGCACCGGTAATCATGTTCTTAACGAAGTCCCTATGACCTGGAGCATCGATAATTGTAATGTATCTATGGGGGGTCTCGAACTTGGTGTGAGCAACGTCAATTGTAATACCCCTTTCTCTCTCCTCCTTAAGCCTGTCCATGACCCAGGCGAACTTGAATGACTTACCCTTTTCACCCATCTGCTCGAATTTCTGGATAATCTGCTCCGGAATGTTCTTGGTATCAAAGAGCAATCTACCGATTGTTGTGCTCTTACCGTGGTCGACGTGTCCGATAAACACAATGTTAACGTGTGGCTTCTCCTTTGCCATTTTTATCCACCTCCAAATCCGTGCCTAACCTTATTGACAGGGACAGGTTTTTAAAGCTTTCTGTAACCTCGGCTCCCTTGAGCGGGAAACTCGCTTTCTGCAAGAGAGCCTCATGAGTCCAAAGGAAAATACAGGGGAGGGTTTAAAAAGTTAACTAATTGCAGTTCTCACAGAGCAACATTGGTAGATCAGAGAAAATAGACAGACTGAGAGAAAAAAGGAATCAGAACTGCGGGCAGATGTCCTTCTCTGTTGGTGGATTTGGATCAAGACCCTTTCTCTGCCTGATCTGTCTGATTATCTGAACGGCAAGTTCCTGTGGAACCCTTTCAAATCCAGCATGTTCGGTGCTCCACAATGCCCTACCGCTTGTTGCACTTCTGATTGCCCCGGCAAATCCGAACATCTCAGCGACGGGAGCCTTTGCAATGATTGTCATAACCTCTCCTTCCTGCTTCATGTCAAGGAGCTGACCTCTTCTCTGGCTGATTTCCCTGCTAACCGGACCCATATACTCATAGGGAACGTTGATGATAACCTTCTGGTATGGCTCGTAGAGGACTGGATTAGCCTTCATCATTGCACAGTGAATGGCCGTTCTGATTGCCGGGTAAATCTGGGCTGGGCCCCTGTGGACGTTATCCTCGTGGATTTGGGCATCAACCAGTCTAACAATAACCTTCATAACCGGCTCTTTTGCAAGTGGTCCCTCATCCATTGCCTGGTGGAAACCATCAACTAAGAGATCCATAACCTCGTTGAGGTATTGTATACCCTTGGTGTTGTCCAGGAATAGGTTTCCTCTGTAGACATCAACGATGCCCTTGGCCATTTCATAGTCCATACCCAACTCAGCGAGCTTCTTAGCAACAGCCTTCTTGTCCTTTGGTCTTCCCTCTGGAATTTCACCATCCCTGATTGCCTGGTAAATGTTGTCGGGCATTGGCTCAACAATGATGTAAAATCTGTTGTGCTTGTTTGGAGACTTACCTTCAACCACTGGACTAACCTTTGTAATGCTCTCTCTGTAAACAACGATTGGTTCTGAAACCTCAACATCGATTCCCCAGTCCTCCTTGAGCTTGTAGAGCTTGACCTCCAAGTGAAGCTCACCCATGCCGCTGAGCAGGTGTTGTCCGGTTTCCTGATCAATCTTAACTTGGAGCGTTGGATCCTCCTTGGCGAGCTGTCTAAGGGCCTCGATAAGCCTTGGCAGATCCTTAATGTTCTTCGCCTCAATTGCGACCGTAACCACGGGCTCGCTTGTGTAGTGCAAAGCCTCAAATGGCTCGATTACCTCCTGAGCAACCGTCTCACCAGCCATCGCATCCCTTAGACCCGTTACAGCGACGATGTTACCCGCTGGAACTGCCTCCATGTTAATCCTCTCTGGTCCCATATAGATACCAACCTGCTGGATCCTTGCCTTTCTCTTTGCTGAAATTAGGTATACCTCCTGACCCGTCCTTACAGTTCCGCTCCATATTCTACCGGTTGAAACCTCACCGGCATGCTTGTCAATGATGATCTTTGTAACAACCATGACCATTTTACCCTTTGGATCACAGTTAAGCATTGCCTGACCGACTTCGCTGTTTATGTCACCCCTCCAGAGGTGAGGAATCCTGTATCTTTGAGCTTCCCGTGGATTGGGTAGATGTTTAACTACCATGTCAAGAACAACAACGTGAAGTGGGGCCTTCTTCCTAAGCGTCTTGTTGTCGCCTTTCAGTGTGAGTTCTATTATCTCCTTAAAGGAAACTCCTGCCTTTTTCATGAATGGAACACTGAGGGCCCAGTTGTAGTAAGCTGAACCGAATGCAACGCTACCATCGTTAACGTTAACCAGCCACTCCTTTTTGAATTCCTCCGGGGCGTATCTCTTGATGAGTCTATTAACGTCTGTTATTATCCTGACGAATCTCTCCTGCATCTGTTGGGGTGAGAGCTTCAGTTCCCTGATTAGCCTATCAACCTTGTTGATAAAGAGAACAGGCTTGACGTATTCTCTCAAGGCCTGCCTGAGAACTGTCTCAGTCTGTGGCATAACGCCCTCAACGGCATCAACAACAATAATTGCACCGTCAATCGCTCTCATTGCCCTTGTAACATCACCACCAAAGTCAACGTGACCCGGAGTGTCAATTAAATTGATAAGATACTCCTTGCCCTCATAGGCGTGAACCATTGAAACGTTAGCTGCGTTGATGGTAATTCCTCTCGCCTGTTCTTGCTCATCGAAGTCAAGGACAAGTTGCTTTCCGGCCAATTCCTCGCTGATCATTCCCGCTCCTGCCAGCAGGTTATCACTCAAGGTTGTCTTACCGTGGTCAATGTGAGCGGCAATACCCATATTCCTGATTCTCTCAGGCTGAGTCATCAACTCCTTAATTTTCGCAATCATCTCTTCCCTTCTTCCCATTTACATCACCTTTAGCGATAATCTTGTCCATCATTCACTTAAGAAGTTGAGTTATAAATCTTTCCATAGGGACGATAAGAGGAGTTAAGCGTATCTCACTCCACGTTCACTCCTCATTTCAAGATTTCAAGAAAGAGAAAAGATAAAATAACAGACCTCACAAATTAAATGCTCCTTTGATGCCGTTTATGACCATTTGAACTGCAATTGAAGCCAGTATTAAACCCATCATTCTTGTTAAGACCTTAATTCCAACCTTTCCAAGCTTTTTCTCAACCCTGTCCGCTGAAAGCAAAATTAAGTAAGTGGTTATGCTAACTAACAGAATTGCCAGCAGGACCATTGATTTTTCAACTACAGTTGTGCTTTTTGCCATGTAAAGCATTACGGTTGTTATTGCGCCCGGGCCAGAAATTAGGGGAATTGCCAGGGGTATTATTGCAATATCCTCAAGCGTTATCTCCTCCGCTTCTTCCTCGCTCATCTTGACCTTAGAAATCTGTCCGCTGAGCATGTCAAGGGCCATTCTGAAGAGCAAAATTCCACCTGCAATGGAGAATGCATCAACACTCGATCCGAAAAACGAGAATATCCACTCCCCAATCAGAGCAAAGGTTATAAGTGTTAAAAACACTGTTATCATAACTTTCTTGGCAATCCTAACTCTATCCTGTAAGGAAATCCCGTGTGTTACGCTCAAAAACACAGGTACTGCTCCAATGGGATTCGTAATCGCAAACAGTGCTGCATATGCATAGAGTAGATGCTTTAGCACGATCAATCTTAATCCCTCCAAGAAGGTTTAATCTCGCTTTAAAAAGTTAAGCATTAAATATTGAATCTAAATTCCCAAGTGTTCCCTTAATTGTCCCAAGTTCACTCCAGCCGTCATGTCTATGTTTATTGGAGTTATGCTAACTTTTCTCTCAACTTTTACAGCATACATATCTGTTCCCGGTTCAAGCACTTCCTGTGGACACTGCCTTCCTACAATCCAGTAATAAGGTGTCCCCTTTGGGTCAATTCTCTCTTCAATCGATGGCAGATACATTCTCCTTGCCAAGCGCGTGATCTCCACCGGAGTGTTTTCATTTGCATCGTGGGGAACGTTAACATTGAGCATGTTCACACCCTCAGGAAGTCCCTTCTTAAGGGCTGCCCTTACAATTTTCCTTAAAAATATTCTGGCAGTTGCGAAGTTGATTTCTTCTCCCTCGCCGAATTTGTGCTTCTCCCTGTTAACCTCAAGGCTTATCGCTATGCTTGGAATTTCATGGGTAGCAGCTTCAATTGCAGCACTTGCAGTTCCGGAGATTGTAATTTCGGTGCTCATATTTTCGCCCAGATTAATTCCGCTGATTGTCAGGTCGAAACTTCTAAAGCGAGCTAAGGCAAAAATTACACAGTCAACGGGCATTCCATCTAAGGCATAC
>DQUR01000148.1 GCA_015662175.1 Thermococcus paralvinellae
AGACTGGGCATGGGGGTGTTGGATTGCTCGTTAGCTCAGTTGTGATATCATACGTGATGCTCAAGACTGGATTGGAGAGAAACAGGGAGATCGCCAACAAAGGTTCAGACATCAAGATTGGCAAATGGTGGGACGTCATGGTCGGTTATGTTACACCACTAAACATAATCATTGTCATGCTCTGGTGGATTAAGCAGTCGATCTCATGGTATCCAGAAACCTGGTGGAAGCCAACTGAGACTTTCAGCACCGGCACTGTGATATTCCAGTGGGCCTTAGCAATGATAGTGATCTATGCAATAGTTAACAAGTTCCTCATGCCAAAGATTGAAGCAAAGCTCGCCGAGGAGGGATGATGATGGAAGCGTCAGTGATATTCTCCATGATAATAGTCCTTGGATTCTATTGAGGGCTAACACTGTATTTTGTTAAGCTAGTGCTAGAAAAGGAAAAAGAAAAAGCTACCTCATGATTTTATTTTTTTTGGTTTTTTTTGTTATCTTACTTTGTTAATCTTATTAAGAATCCATTCCAGAGAGGATCCCGCTTATCAATGATTATTTGGGATATCTGGGTTATATACGCACTCCCAGTTATTTCTGGGATTATTGCACTATAATCCCCAACCTTTGTGGTTCCAACTATCCTAATTCTAAAAACTGTTCCCGTTATGCTTTCATGAACAAACGTATCTCCAACCCTCAGGAAACCTTTGGAGAAAAGAGTAGCAACCCTCGATGCACTCCCAGTCCCGCAGGGACTTCTATCAAAGCTCCCATTTCCCCAAATAACGACGTTTTTCCATCCGCATCTTTCACATCTGGTTCATCCGTCAGCATGGCCAGTCTAATTTCATTTGCCACCCCCTCTTTTGGGTGATGTACTTTTATCTGATCGTTCGCTACTTCTATCAACTCTAACGCCCTTGGGATAAGCTTCGTAATATATTCTTTTTTGACCCTGAGTCCTAGATCTCTAGCGTTTGCAATTACATAAAAATTGCCTCCAAAAGCAACATCAGCCCTTATTTTCCCGATTTTTGGATACTCAATCTCAAACTCGCCAACATGAAAACTTGGCACATCAATCACACTAACTTCCTTCGCGTAACCATTCTCAACTTTAACCTTTGCCTCGACGATTCCCGCTGGTGTTTCAAATTTTATTGTGGTGTATGGCTCTTTTGCATCTATAACTCCAAGCTCAACCAATGCCGTGGCAACTCCCATGGTTCCATGACCACACATATCGAGATATCCATGTGTGTCCATAAAGAATAGACCAAAATCGGCTACTTCGGATGATGTAAGCACGGCTCCAAATTGGTCTATATGCCCCCCTGGCTCGTGTAAAATGGCTGTTCTAACCCAGTCATATTTTTCCATGAAATGTTTTCTTTTTTCGAGAATGTCTTCCCCTTTAAGGTTTACACCCGAGAAGAGGATCCTGTTGGTTCTCCTTCAGTATGGGTTATCTATCACATACAAAATATTCCTAGCCAACATAAACTTCACCAAATATCATGGAGAACTTGTTATATATAAAAAGTTTGATGACAAAAATAAAGAGATTGAAGTCAAAGTTCTACTTCTTTGCCAATACCTCTTTTAACTGCCTCTTCATAAGCAAGTTTTGCTATGATGGTATCTTCAATTGCCAGCCCGACACTCTTAAACAATGTTATCTCTTCATCAGAAGTTCTGCCCTTTTTGGCTCCACTTACAATTTCCGCAAGTTCAGCATATATGTGACTTTCATCAATGGTGCCTTCTTTTATTGG
>DQUR01000161.1 GCA_015662175.1 Thermococcus paralvinellae
GAGGTTAGGAGGATTCATTTAGCATAGCCGTTATGACGACGATTTCCTCGAAAAAGTACCTCTCCCTTGCGGTAACCTCCACCTTAAATCCAAGTTTTGTGAATTTTTCCATGGTTCTTTCAATGCCCGTTATTGAGGATTGAACAACCTGAACAATTCCCTTCGGTGTCAAATAGTTCTTAACCTGCTCAATGAACCTATCAATGACCTCTCTTCCACTTTTTCCACCGATGAGGGCAAGGTCAATTAACCCCTCTAACTCCTCAGTTTTTCCCGGCAGGTATGGGGGATTGAAGGTTATGATGTCGAATCTTCCCTTAACGTTTTCAAACAGGTCACTCACGCGAAATTCAACGTTTTTTATCCCGTTAATCCTTGCATTCTCCCTTGCTATTTCTATGGCAATTGGATTGATATCAACTCCAAGAACAAATTTTGCCCTTTTTGCCATCAGGAGAGCAATTATCCCCGTGCCCGTTCCAATGTCCAAGGCAGTGAATCTCTCTTTAACCTTCAGGTTCTCAGCCAGCAAAAAAGTATCCTCAGCGGGCTCATACACCTGGGGATGAAGCCTTAGCTTAAGACCACCATAGTAAAGAAATACCATCTCCACCACAATAGAAATTTGGAGAAAAGGATCACTTCTTCCACTCAGTGTAGCCGCATCTTCCACAGGCCCACCTGTCCTTGTGGTTTGCCATGAAAATCCCGGGACCGCATCTTGGGCAGTACTTGTTTTTCCTCACAACCTTACCATCCTTAACTTCATAAAGCTTCCACTTCTGCCCCATCATTCTCCCTCCTTCCTCTCAATTAGGCCATCCCTAACTAAAATGTATTCGGGCTCGATGTAGAGCATCCTCTCCTTACTATCATAAGCCTTTGCATAACCCTTTGAAACCCTGCTACCAAAGTAAGACCTGATGTACTGAATAACCGTTGTTTCCGGATTTAAGTCAAGCATTGCAACAAGCTTTCCTTTTACGTCCTTTCTTGAGGGAGTCGGTTCCCCCTCATGGATAACCTCGAAGTAAATTTCCCTTCTCCCGAGGAGCTTGTTCTCCTTTGTTTTGGTAACCCTAATCTCCATCGTGAACCACCTCCATCTTACGCAATATTTCAGCACATCTACGCTTACAATCCGGTGTTACCTTTATAAGCACTATGCCCTCTTTGGGCTGGCCGTAGATTACCAGTGAATCAAGGGGAGCATAAAGCACCGCGGGGATAGCGGCTAAATCCTCCTCACCACAAACTTTGATATGAACCTTCATGCCCCTTTTGGCAAGCTCGATGGACTTTCGGATTGCGTTTAATAAAGCTTTCGTTATTGTCCCAGGTGGATTACGGGCTGTTAGTATTACAGCATTGGACTCAATCTCGGGGTTGTACTCGTTCCGCTCAGTCTTGTGGTCATATACTGCCACACTGGGCTTTATGCCGAGCTTTAAAACATTTTCCGTAACAACATCCCCGACCGTGATGAGGTATGGGGCTTCTCTGAGCTTTTCCTTTGCTAAAATGTAGGGGCTAGGAAGCTCACCCTTAACCAGCTCACCCAATGGCTTTTTGAGATCATTCCTAAGGGAAAGAGGGAGCTTGAAGTAAAATTCCCTGCACATCTCTACCTGACCCTTATTGCGTACTTTCCTGGAACTTTCACGCCCAGTTTTTGTGCTATTTTTGAATTTTCAACGTCCATTATTATGACAAGATCAAACCACTCATCACTTAAGTCCCTGCTCCCACAGACCGGACATCTGTCCTCGGCCGTTATGTAGTGACAGTGCCTGCAGGCTCTTTCCTTCATCCGGTCTCACCTTGTTTGATCTTCCTCTTTTCCTTTTCAATCCACTCAAACTTTCCAAGGCCGGGCTGTCTCATCGTTAGGCCAATCTTGTTTTCTCTAATTATTCTGCTCTTGACGCTGATGGCAATTATCCTTGCCCTAACCTTATCGCCAAGCTTGAGGAGGTACTTCTTTTCCTTTCCAAGGAACTGCTTGTTCTTCTCATCAAAGACCACATAGTCATCCATGAGCTGTGAGATGTGAACGAGGCCATCCATTGGGCCAATTCTTATGAAGGCACCGTAGGGCACAACATCGACAACTTCCCCTTCAACGACCTCATGCATCTCAGGCTTCCAAACAAGAACGTCAAAAACGACTTCATGATAGGTTGCACCGTCACCGGGAACGATAACACCCTCACTAACCTCGTGAACATCAAGAACCGCCAGGATAACTCCCTCATCCCTATCATAAATTCCCTCGTAGGTCTCCCTCAGAACTATCTTTGCGGCTTTTTTTGGATCCATCGTGAACATCCTTGGGGGAATTCTCACAACGTCCTTAACTGTCAAAAGCTTGTACATCCCTTTACCTCCCGAAAATTAATTGGAATAAAGGGAATCACTCCCTCTTCCCGAACTTCTCCTTGTAAAGCTCAATCGCCCTTAAAATTTCCTGTTTTGCTTTCTCAGCGTTTTCCCATCCTTCAACGATGATTTCCTTCCCCTGTAATTCTTTGTATCGC
>DQUR01000172.1 GCA_015662175.1 Thermococcus paralvinellae
TTTAATATCTTTTTTGCACAGTGGGAAATCGGGGGATGTGTGGTTGAAGGTAATAAAATGGAGGGAGTATGAAATCGCAATTAGCAAAATTGTGCTCGAAGATGTTTCATGGATCTTTGAAGAGCTTGACGAAAGCATACAAATAATAAATGTTGAATGTTGGGAGCAAGTTGTGTTTGCTACCATCTTGGCATTAAAGTCGTTTAAGCGAGGGACAAATAAAGCAAAAACAATAAAGGGTGAAATTCTCCTTAGACTTACAGGAACCCTACAAATTGGTGAAGCAATAAAGGAAGTTGGTGCCAAAAGAGGAGAGAACTTTTTGGTTGCCTTTGGTAAGGACGCTTCCAAAACTCTTGAAGAGTTCCTTAAGAAGAAAGCGTTAAAAGAGGTTCCTCTCTCGGATTGTGATAGAGAAAAAGTAAAAGACCTCTTTGAAAAGGCCGCTATAGTAGAGGTTATTTGACTCAAATCAAAAAGCTGATGTACCAAAAAGCGGAAATTACTCCTCGATAAATTTATAAAAAGGTTGATTTATCCTCTAAATATCACGGGGGGATGATCATGCGTTATAAAAAGCGTAGATATTTCATAGCTGGTCGTATTAGCTTGATTCAACGCTCAAAGATTAGAGAGCTCTTTGAAAAAGCAAGAAAAATGGAGAATGTCATTTCTCTTGGGATTGGTGAGCCAGATTTTGACACCCCACAAAACATAAAAGATGCAGCAAAGAAGGCATTGGATGAAGGATGGACCCACTACACTCCAAACGCTGGAATTCCTGAGCTTAGACAGGCTATAAGTGAATATTATAAAGAAAGGTATAACTTGGATATTTTGCCTGATAGCGTCATAGTAACTGCCGGTGCTTATGAGGCCACGTATCTGGCGTTTGAAACTCTCCTAGAGAGGGAAGATGAGGCTATAATCCCGGATCCTGCGTTTGTCTGTTATGCTGAAGATGCTAAGCTTGCCGAGGCTAAGATAGTAAGACTTCCATTGAGGGAAGAAAATGGCTTTCAGCCAGATCCAGATGAGCTTTTGGAGCTAATAACAAAGAGAACAAGAATGGTTGTGCTTAATTATCCCAACAATCCAACCGGAGCTACATTAGATGAAGATATCGCAAAAGCTGTTGCGGATATCGCTGAAGATTATAATCTCTATATCCTCAGTGATGAACCCTATGAGCATTTTCTTTACGACGGCGCAAAGCACTATCCGATGCTCAAATACGCTCCCGACAATACAATTTTGGTAAACAGCTTCTCCAAGACATTTGCAATGACCGGCTGGCGTCTGGGCTTTACAATTGCACCTAAAGACATTATTAAGGACATGGTAAAGCTTCACGCTTACGTTATCGGAAATGTGGCATCATTTGTTCAGGTTGCAGGAATTGAAGCCCTAAGAAGTCCAAAAAGCTGGGAAGCTGTCGAAAAGATGAAGCAAAGATATGCCGAGAGGAGAAAAATTGTTCTTGATGCAATCAAAAAAATACCCTACATTTCCGCATTTAAGCCCAAGGGTGCATTTTACGTCTTTGCCAATATAAAAGAGACCGGAATGACGAGTGAGGAGTTCAGTGAATGGCTTTTAGACAAAGCAAAAGTCGTTGTGATCCCAGGAACGGCATTTGGGAAGAATGGCGAGGGATATGTAAGGATAAGCTATGCAACGAAGAAGGAAAAACTTATTGAGGCCATGAAAAGGATAAAGGAGGCTTTAGAGGAACTTTGATTTTTATGATTTTGTTTTTATCCCATTCTTGGGGGAACCACAATGAAAGAAGTGCTCTACGTCTTTGTTGCGATATTTTTTGCCGAGCTCGGTGATAAAACACAGTTAGCAACGATCGCATTTGCATCAAGATATGGCTGGACCAAAGCTTTTGTTGGTGCTATCTTGGGTCTTGCCCTGGTTAATTTAATAGGCGCTTTTATTGGAGACAAAATTGGGAAAGCTTTACCTGTTGAGTTAATCCATAAAGGAGCTGGAATACTGTTTATCCTCCTTGGACTGCTGATGCTCTTTGGGAAAGTTTAATGGGATGAGAAATGAAACGCTGGAGGTCTGTAATTACAGGGTTGTTGGCAAAACAGGGCGTTAGGTTAGCTTTTGATGAGCTAGCATTTATGCCCTTGCTCGGTATCCTAACATTGATTACAAGGATGAAGATGCCGGTGGAGGGATTTTAAGGATGAAGCCAAAGCCAGTCTTAATTCTTTTCTTCCTTTTGATGGGCGTGTATTTTTATGGGCTGGGCTTGCTTAGTATAGCCGACAGGTTTACATTTCTTGGTTTTTGGATAGTAGGGTCGGTTCATCTCATGCTTGCATTTGGAGTTTATCTCGGAAGAGAGCTTGCAATAAGCATCTCAATTTATGTTGCATTGCTCGATTTTCTCTTTGGCCTACTATGGGTGATTGTGGGATTAACCGCTTCGTCATTTGTACTCGCCACATTGTCAGCATTGGCACTTTTTCTGTTGTTGGACGAAGACATTCGTATGGAACTAAAGGCTTGACACTTGTTCAAACTTATGGCCAAAAATTCTATTTAGATGTTAGTATAACCCCAGCTTATGCCAATGGACTTAAACAAGGAGGACATAATTTCCCGATATTCGAAGGTGTTTCCAAAGGCTGCCCGCGTAACTTATGCTCCCATTGTCGGTGTTAAAGCAAA
>DQUR01000261.1 GCA_015662175.1 Thermococcus paralvinellae
AAGATGAGAAAAGCTTGGATCTAATCAGAAAGACTGAAGAATTTGCCAGAAGCTTTTTTGAGAAGGAAGGCACCCACGGATTTTCACACACTGAAAGGGTCCTCGCACTCTGCATGCACATTGGAGAAAAAGAGGGTGCGGATCTGGAGGTTTTGGCCTTAGCTGCTCTCCTCCATGATATCGCAAGGCCCCTTGAAAGCAGGGGGAAAATCGATGATCATGCAAAGGAAGGGGCAAAAATTGCGAAGCGCTTTCTAGAAGGATTGGGCTATGGGAAAGTGGAGCAGGTAACTCACGCGATTGAGGCCCATCGTTTTTCAAGACCTCCAGAACCCCGAACGCTGGAGGCGAAAATTCTCAGCGATGCGGATAAGCTTGACGCAATGGGGGCAATAGGAATCGCGAGGGTTTTTATGTATTCTGCCGAGCATGGAAGAAGCATCGAGCATTCTCTCAGGCATTTTGAGGAGAAAATCCTTAAGCTCAAAGATTTGATGTATACAAAAACTGCCAAAGAGCTGGCACTTGAACGACACAAATATGTTGAAGGATTTATAGAGAGAATCAGAAAGGAGATTGAAGGGGAACTCTAGTCAACCCTTTTTTCCGTCCATTTCTTTAGCTTGAACATTAGTCATAAGGTTTTTAAATGACTCTCACAAAAAAGTGTTAGCCTGTTATGTTCATTTTTCAACATGGGTGGAGGTGAGCAAATGAAAGCGCCGATCTGTGAGGTTTGTTTGAAAACTGACGACATTCTATGTCCGGCAGATGAAAAAAAGCTGCAAGAAGGTGTTATTTCTGAGCTTGACGTTAAAATCGCAAGGTTGCTTTACAGGCTCTTGGGCGATGCTGATGTAGAGTTCAAGAGGGCTGTTGAGGCAGGTGACCTAATCGTCATCATGGTCGGCGAGGGTGATGTTCCGCTTACAATTGGCAAGGGTGGGAAGAACATCAAGCTTCTCATGAGGGAACTCGGCAAGAGGATTAGGGTAATAGAGGGCAGGACAATTAGAGGTCCGGATGACGTTAAAAAACTTGCAACAGACCTTTTTTATCCCGCAAGCATATTTGGGGTTAATGTTGTCTACAGGCCAAATGGCGGTCAGTATTATAAGGTGTTAGTCCTTCAGAGAGACAGAAACAAGCTCCCTGAAAAGCCAGAAGTTTTGGAGAGTATTCTGACCCAAATCACAGGGAAGGATGCTAAAATTGCTTTCATCTGAATTCTATTTTTGGGGGTCTGAAAATGTACAGAACCCACTATTCAAGTCAAATAACCGAAGAACTCAATGGGCAGAAGGTTAAAGTCGCTGGCTGGGTTTACGAGGTCAAAGACCTTGGAGGAATTAAGTTCCTCTGGATCAGGGACAGAGAGGGCATCGTACAAGTGACAGCACCGAAGAAAAAGGTCAGTGAGGAAATTTTCAAATCAATTCCAAAGTTAAATAGTGAAGACGTTGTTGCTGTAGAGGGAATTGTAAACTTCACACCCAAAGCTAAACTGGGATTCGAGATAATACCCGAAAGACTTGAGATCCTCTCAAAGGCCGAATCCCCTCTTCCACTTGACCCGGCAGGGAAAGTTAAAGCGGAACTTGACACGCGCTTGGACAACCGCTTTATTGACTTAAGGAAGCCAGAGGTTATGGCAATCTTTAAAATCCGTTCAAACGTCTTTAAAGCCGTGAGGGAATTCTTTTACAATGAGGGCTTTATAGAGATACACACCCCAAAAATCATAGCCACCGCCACAGAGGGTGGAACTGAGCTATTTCCGATGAAGTACTTTGAAAGGGACGCTTTCCTTGCCCAATCACCACAGCTTTACAAACAGATGATGATGGCCTCTGGTCTTGACAGGGTTTTTGAAATTGCACCGATATTCAGAGCGGAAGAACACAACACCACAAGGCATCTAAACGAAGCATGGAGCATTGATGCGGAGATTGCTTTCATAGAGGATGAGGATGAAGTTATGCAGGTACTGGAACGCTTGGTGGCGTATGCAATCAACTATGTAAGGGAGCACAATGAAAAGGAACTTAAAATCCTTAATTTTGAACTTGAGGAGCCAAAGCTTCCATTCAGGAGAATAACATACACCAAAGCCCTGGAGATTCTCAAGGAGTTAGGCAAAGAAATTCCCTGGGGGGAGGACATAGATACTGAAGGGGAGAAACTCCTCGGTCAGTATGTCAAAGAGAACTATGATGAAGACCTATACTTTATCTACCGATATCCAAGCGAAGCCAAGCCATTTTACATTATGAGGTATGAAGACAATCCCGGGATTTCAAGGTCATTTGATTTGGAATACAGGGGTATCGAGATAACCTCCGGCGGTCAGAGAGAGCACCGCTATGAGGTTCTCAAGCAACAGATAGCGGAGAAAGGACTGAACGTTGAGAGCTTTGAGTTCTATTTAAAGGCTTTCAGATACGGTATGCCACCCCACGGGGGCTTTGGTTTGGGTGCTGAGAGGCTAATTAAACAGATGCTAAACTTGGGCAATATCAGGGAGGTTATACTGTTCCCGAGGGATAGGAAAAGGTTGACACCATAACAGCTTTATACCATTTTGTCTCTTTTTAATTTAGGTCACCAATACCGGAGGAGAAGAAACATGAAGCGGATGGCTTTAATGTTGATTGGACTCCTGCTTTTGTCAATGGCCCCAGCCGTAAAATCCGTGTCTGTTCCAGAATACGCAGGATTGAGTTTAATTGAGCTCGGCTTAAAAGATTCGGTTGTTTTTGGAAATTATGAGATTAAATTCACCGACGTTGATCCTTACTGGACAAAGGTGGCGTTGGACATCTATGAGAATGGTGTCAAAAAAGAAACGGCAGTTCTGGGTTTGGGAGATAGCTATCATTACCCAAGCTCCACAAATCCCCTCCTGAGAATTACACTGAAGTGGACCCAACCAAACAAAAAGACAATTCTTATAGCAATCGACTCTCCCCTAGTTAAAATTGCCTCGAATGAGAAGCTCAATGAAGGGGACACATACACCCTTCCAGTGGGTATAAAGATAAAGCTCGTTGATGCATATGATACGAGTGCAAAGTTTACCGTTTACCTGCCCTACACAACGATAACCAAGACGGTTAGTGAGGATAATGGATTTGGAATCGCCTATAAGCTTACTGATAGCGTTTCCTACTACCCTTATGTATTTGTGGTGTTGAAGAGCTCGGTAAACGATGAATACGCCACAGTTGATGTCTATGTCCCGAAATATGCCGCTACGAAGCTAGAAATAAAGAGGGCAACAACGGAAGAAACAGTAACTGAGACAACAGTTGAACCAACGTCACTTGTTTATGATGACATTCTATACGTCGGGGAGATACTTACAATAAATTACAATTCAACCGTTTACAAGCTCAGGCTTAATTCCGTAGGATACTATTCAAGTTTGAGCCTGTTTAACGGAAACAACACTCCGCTGGAGACCTTTAGGGTTAAAGAAGGAAGTAGCTACACGAGTAAAAAGGCACCGGTTAGGGTTGAGATACCTCCAAACAGCGTTGATCTGGTATATAACAGAACCTATATCAGGATTTATGCACCCCCGGGTTCAGAAGTTCCCCCGATAATCAGGGAAGCCAAGCTCAAGGTGGATTTAAGCACAAACGTTAAAGAAATGCTCCTCAACGGTGAGGAACTGGTTGTCTTCGTAAACGTTGAAAACCAGGGGAGAGGTAAAGCCTTTGACGTAAAGGTAATTGCACCCCTGCCAAACAACTTTGAACTCAAGAGCGGAATTGGAACCTGGTCGTTAAAGACTCTCGATGCCTTCACAAAGATGCCCGTTTTGGTATACACCCTTAAACCAACCCAAGTCGGCGAGTATGACCTTGGGAGGGTAAGGGTGGAATACTACAATGAGGCGGGACAGAAAAAGATCGCCACTTCGGAGAAGATTAAGGGAATAGTGGTGTATTCAATTCCTGAAATTTCCATTTCGGCAGAAGCCTTTAACGGAACCTGGAGCAATTACATTGAAACACAGGAAAAGAATATCAAGCTCAGGTTTAAGGTGTCTGCTGCAAAGGGAAATCCCCAATTTGAATTCATAAGGAATGCAACTCTCTACATCGTCTTACCGGACAGCATTGATGGGGAAACAACACTCAAAATCGGCGATATAAAAGCTGGGGAAGAAAGGATAGTTGAGGGACAATACATCATCCTCAAACAGGCGGTTTCAATCATAGGTGCAAAGCTCAAGTATCAGGATCCACTCGGCAACTGGCACGAGGAATACTTTGGCAATCTGCTGATAATCAATTCAATTCCACCAAAGGTCATCGTTGAGGAAAAAGTCCAGAAGGTGTATCCAGATCCAGAGGAACTGCCTGACTATGTAAAGAAAATTTTGGATAACATGGACAATCCGGTGCCACTTGCACAGGCCATTGAAAATGTTACATCGAGTTACCTTCCAAAGAGACCGGACTATAAGACGCCTTTAATAGTGATCCTGCTGATACTGGTGGTTGCCCTTGGAACTGCAACAGTTAATTACAAGAACAAGTATGAAACTGTCAAGAGGAAGCTGGAAAAAAGAACGAGAAAACCTGGAGGACTTCCAAAGAAGGATGAGAATGATGAAAAGATCCCGGATGTTGAGAAGGAAAAGACCCTCTAAATTTTTCTCTTAACCTTTATATACCCTTTCTCAATCTCTCATTTCAGGGATAAAGCATGTTCAAATATAAGCAGGTTATGGTCATCAGGCGCGATTTAAAGCTCAGCAGGGGGAAGCTGGCAGTTCAGGTTGCTCACGGCGCAGTTACAGCGGCGTTTAAGGCCTACAAAGAGAAATCTGAATGGTTCAATGCATGGTTTCACGAAGGGCAGAAAAAGGTGGTCGTAAAAGCTCAGAACGAAAGGGAGCTCTTTGAGTTAAAAACGAAGGCAGAGAAGCTTGGAATACCAGTTGCCCTCATCAGGGATGCCGGACTAACTGAAATCCCTCCTGGGTCGATAACATGCCTGGCAATTGGGCCAGCGCCTGAAGAGCTTGTCGATAAAGTTACAGGACATCTAAAGCTGCTGTGAGTGGTGTAAATGGACTACAGGGAGTTCTTTAAACAATTTAAGCATTTAAGTGAAATTCCTGGTATTGGAGGAAAAATCAAACAGAGACCCGAGGACTTTGTAGTGGTTGAGGTGATTCCAAAAAGGTTAATTGGCAAGGGGCCCTGCCTGATTTACAGGCTTAGAAAGAAGAACTGGGAAACGATGGCAGCCATAAAAGAAATCGCAAAAAGAATTGGAATTCACTATAAAAACATCGGATTTGCCGGAACAAAAGACAGGCACGCGTTAACCGTCCAGTATATCAGCATCTGTGATACATCCTTGAAGGAAAAACTTGATTCTTTAAAAATTCAGGACATAAACCTTGAGTTTGCCGGTTATGGCAGGCCATTGAAGCTTGGTATGCTGCTCGGAAACAGGTTTAGAATCATAATTCGAGATCCAGATCTACCAATTGAGGAAGCTTTTGAGAGGATAAAGGATATATTATCCGAGCTTAAGTTTAAAGGGGGATTCCCGAATTATTTTGGATATCAGCGCTTTGGAGAGAAAAGGGTTGTAAACCACGAGATCGGAAAGCTTCTGTTGAAAGGCAGGTTTGAGGAGGCCGCAATCAAATTTCTGGGTGAATATACCGGGGAGATGGAGGGGGATGAAGCGAGGAAAAATTTCTTTGAGACAGGGGACATAGAAAAGGCACTGGAGGAGTTTCCAAAATTCCTTAGATATGAGAGAGCCATGCTCTATCGTTACAGGGAGACAGGAAGCTGGAAAAAAGCGTTTTCAGTTCTACCAAGGCCAGTTCTCAGGATTTTCATACACTCCTATCAGTCATACCTCTTTAATAAGGCCCTCTCCAGAAGGATTGAAGAGGGTCTACCTCTCAATGAGGCTTTAGTGGGCGATATTGTCTGTCAGGTTAAGCGTGGGATTCCCCTAAGGGGTAAAACCTTCAGGGTCACAAAAGGGACACTAGGAATGGTAAATGAAAAAATAAGGAAAGGGGA
>DQUR01000154.1 GCA_015662175.1 Thermococcus paralvinellae
AAAGCGGAATATGATTTGCAGGGCAGAAAGCTGAGAAAAGCTCTGGAGTACGCGGATAAGCTTGAAATACCCCTTGTCATAATTATTGGAAAGAGGGACCTGGCTGAAGGAAAGGTCACGATTAGGGATATGGCAACTGGTGAGCAGAAGAGCGTCCCAATTGAAAGGATTGTTGAGGAAGTTAAGGAAATGCTTGGGTGATGATTAAACCCGTTGCTGAGCGGTGATGAGAGGACTGACTAGCTGACCTTTAATTTTCCATGATCATGTTGCGAGAAATGGAATTTTTAATTTTCTTTATCGTATCTAAGTGATTTCTGTTTTATCTGTCTTATTATGGTGTAGTCATGACTACAATGGGAGGGTTAGCTACTATCAGGAAAAAACTAGAACATGGGGAGGAGATGGGAATACTCATGGAATGTTTTTGCTGTTGCTTCTGCTGTCTCTCGGAATTGAATTTTACTACCTTCTGAATGCTCAGCTTAAAAATGCCACTCTTTTCCTAATAACACCCCTATTTGTGGATGTGAAGTTTGTCATGGTGTATTCCCAAAATTCGTGACTTTAAGTGTTCTTTTTCTTAACCTCGAACTTATTTTTCTTCCTTTCAAAGCGCCATTTTTCAATTGCTCTTATGAATGGACATCTCCTTCTCCATTCTGCAAAGAATTCTTTAAGTCCCATGCTTTTCACCTGAATAAAAGTTTAGATGAAAAGTTTAAAGGTTTTGGATACTCATTATGTAGCTTATCACTTCCTGAGCAACTTCTTTGGATTTAATCTCAACACTGACTTCATTATTCCAGTAAAGGCCGCTCTCACTCCAGTTATGGCTTCCGATGAATGCAACTTTTCCGTCAATGACAACAACCCTTGCGTGAAGAATTCTGTCTGGAGAATCAAAGCGAACTTCAATGCCATTAGCTCTTAAATAGCTGTAAGCAGCTTGGTTTGTTTCAATAGAGTTCTCCAAGACTACGTAAATGCTCATCCCTCTCTTCTTTGCTCTGATTAAGGGCTTTTATTAAATCGTTAGCCCAGTCAAAGGAATCGTCTGCATCGTATTTCATGAGGAACATAGCTATGTGTATGCTTTTGTTTGCTTCCTCTATCGTCTTCAAGACTTCGTAGTAATATTCTCCTGCCAAAACGCACTTTAAACTCAGAGTTTTGTTGTGTGCTTTTCTGAAGCAAACACGATAAATAAGCGCTTTCAAGCTGGTTTATCCTTTTCTTCTGCTCCCCTTATTGTTTCGTTTTGGGAGCTTAATATTGAGAGGCAAGAAGTTAAGCTTTGATTTAACCGAACGACAGTTTGATTCAACCTTTTTATAGTAGAATGAAGCTGTTTGAGTTTTTCAATAGGTGTAAATTTCTTTACAGTCTCGGTAACCGTTGTGCTTGTTTTCTGTCCCCCCAAACACCCAGCTGAAAAGATGATAAAAATCAGCAATAATGCTCATGGTTTCACCTTAAAAATAGAAGGAAGAAAGCTTAAAAAGAAATCGTTTCAGTGCCAGGTAACAACTTTATGGGTAACCTTTCCGGCTAAAGCATCTTTCAAAGCCTGCTCCATAATCTCCAATCCCTTCCCTGCTATCTCCTCAGTTATAACCAATGGGGGCGTAATTCTAATGACGTTTCCAAACATTCCATAGCTCGGCAGAATTAAGCCGAGTTCAAAGCCTCATGACTTACATCATGACTTACAAAGTGAAATTCTTGAAGCTACTCACCAGATGATCTTTAAAGCTTATTATCCTAAAATCAATTTCCAATTAAATCCAACCTCTTTAGATGCTATTTTGGATGTGTAGAGTCCTGTTTAGAAAAGTGCATATATATCAATACATATATATCAATATTCACTTAATTGCAGAGTTAAGCTTTGGAAGGGCATTGACTTAAAAGGATTCTAGGACAGAGACTCTTAGAGAATAAAGTTAAGAGTGGGGATGAAAAACTTGGTGGTGGGATGATGAGTCTGGAGCCCCCTGACATCGTGATGAAGTTTCGCGGGTCTGACCGATGTTATCCAATGCTTAATGAGATGACATGCAGAGACCCTTGTGATTGAACGGTCAATTGTTGGGCTTGAGAGAGATACTCAAGCTTTATACCCACCTCCGGATCAAGTGGAATAGTAACCGACCCGGCTATTGAGAATTGAAATTTATGGCAAAAGAAAGACGTGTAAGCAGCTCATAGAAATGCCCAAAAGATGAAATTCCCGATCATTATAATCAATGAGGATGAGAGAGATTAACCAAAACTCGGTGAAAGTAAACTTAATATAATCCCGCTCGTCTGTTGTTTTTAAAGCGAGTAATTGGAAGGGTGAGTAAAATGCCTATGGACATGACTACAAGGATGTTTAAAGAGGAAGGATGGATAAGGAAGACATGTAAAGTCTGTGGAAAGGCCTTCTGGACGCTTGATCCGGACAGAGAGACCTGTGGGGACCCACCATGTGATGAGTATCAGTTTATTGGGAAACCCGGTATCCCAAAGAAATACTCCCTCGATGAAATGAGGGAGGCATTCTTAAGCTTCTTTGAGAAACACGGACATGGAAGGGTTAAGAGGTATCCAGTTTTGCCAAGATGGAGAGATGATGTGCTCTTGGTCGGTGCAAGCATCATGGACTTTCAGCCTTGGGTGATAAGCGGGGAAGCTGACCCTCCGGCAAATCCACTCACGATTTCCCAGCCTTCAATAAGGTTTACTGATATCGACAATGTTGGAATAACGGGGAGACATTTTACGATATTCGAGATGATGGCTCATCATGCTTTCAACTATCCAGGGAAGCCGGTATACTGGATGGACGAGACTGTTGAGCTGGCCTTTAAGTTCTTCACA
>DQUR01000103.1 GCA_015662175.1 Thermococcus paralvinellae
CAGGCTCCTTGATGAGGAAATAGGAAAAACGCTGAAGCTTTTGGACTTGGATGAGACGGCTGTAATCATCGTTTCTGATCACGGAATAAAGGCCATGAAAGGTGCCTTCGCAATCAACCAGTGGCTCATTGAAGAGGAACTTTTGAAGATTAAGAATCCAGAGATCTTGAAGGAAGGAAGACAGGTTAGATTTAACGAGCTCAAAGTAGATTGGAGCAGAACAATAGCTTGGGCTTGGGGCGGCTATTACTCCAGAGTTTTCCTTAACGTGAAGGGAAGAGAACCTCAGGGAATTATTGAGCCCGAAAGGTATCACCAGGTTAGGGATGAAGTTGCTGAGCTGATAAAAAGCATAAGAGGACCAAATGGAGAAAAGTGGGACACGAAGGTATTCTATCCTGAAGAAATTTATCCAGTTGCCAAAGGTGACAAGCCAGACATGATGGTTTACTTAGATGATTTGAACTGGCGTGCTGCTGGAACTCTCGGCTATGAGAGTCCCTATCTGCTGGAGAACGATTTAGGCCCAGATGATGCAGTTCATGCTGAATATGGCGTGTTCTCTCTCCATCTGCCTGGAATGAGCGAAGCAAAGAGAACACAGCTTACAATCTACGACTTTGCTCCTATGGTGCTCAGGCTCTTTGGTATAAATAAACCGCTCAGGGGGAGGAGTCTTGTATGACCGAGGGCTTTACAATCTGGCTCACCGGTCCGAGTGGTGCTGGAAAGACAGTTTTAGCACATACTTTAAAGAAAAAGCTCAAAGAGCTTGGATATAAAGTTGAAATACTTGATGGAGATGTCATAAGGAAAACTCTCTATCCCGAGCTTGGCTTTTCCAAAGAAGCGAGGGAGATGCACAACAGAATAGTGATCTACATGGCAAAGCTTTTATCAAGGAATGGGGTCATAGCAATAGTTTCTCTGATTTCGCCGTATAAAGCTGTTAGAGAATACGCAAGAAAGGAAATTGGCCGTTTTATTGAGGTTTATGTATATGCACCTCTGGAGGTCAGGATTCAGAGGGATCCGAAGGGACTCTATGCAAAAGCCATGCGCGGTGAAATAAAGGGATTGACAGGTTATGATGGAGTTTATGAAGAACCAGAGAATCCGGAGGTTAAAGTTGACAGCTCAAGGATGACCCCGGAGGAAGAGGCTGAGGCTGTGCTAAGGAAGGCTAGGGAATTGGGTTATTTACCTTAGGTGGGTTCTATGATACTCTTTATTCTTCTTGGCTTCATTGTTGGCTTTTTAGTTGGGCTAACTGGTATTGGTGGAGGGGCTTTGATGACTCCTTCGCTTATTTTCTTGGGAGTTGAGCCTTTGATGGCTGTTGGGACTGACCTTTTATATGCAACTGTTACGAGGATTTTTGGTGTTCTCTTTCATCATAAGAAAGGCAAGATTTGGCTTTGAGACTTTTTGCTGGTAGCTTGCCTGCAATTCTGCTTGGCTCTGTTCTGCTTAGGATTATTGATAAAAGCACGCATAATAGTTATCTCACCATATTACTAGGTGCAATTATTGTAATTAGTTCCTTCCTCAGCTTAATTAAGGGGGAAATTCACGTTCCCATAAGGCCTAGGAGAGGATATTTGTATCTCTTAGGATTTATTGTTGGCTTAACTGTTCAGTTCACTTCAGTCGGTGCTGGAGTCATAGTGAGCTTTGCATTAATGAATTTGGCCAAGCTCAGCCCCAGGGAAGTTGTTGGTGTTACGATATTTTATGGTTTAGCTTTGTCATCTTTTAGTGCTTTGAACTATGCATTTCTGGGGAGCATGGATTATCGTTTGGCCTCAGTTTTGATTGTCGGAACTTTGCCCGGCGTGTATTTGGGAACCCATGTGAGCGTGAAGGCAGACAAAGACAACTTAAAAAGTGCTGTTAACGTGATAATTTTGATTATTGGGTTATTGATACTTCTTCAGAGAGTGATTTGAGTTTGTTTCTGATTGGAATTCTTTGCGTTTAATCACTGTTCTCTGGTGTTGAGCTCTTACGATATGCAACATTTTTGGCGTTCAAAATCGTCGCTTATCCCTGCGATGTTTCTCTTTGTATATAAGGTAATAAAAGGCCCCCGTCCAAAATGGTTTGTCGCCTAAAGGCTTAAATATCACAACCATCCACTCTATGTTTCGGGGTAATATGAAAGTTTTGATAATGGCCGGCGGTTATGCTACCCGTTTATGGCCCATAACAAAAAGTAATCCGAAAGCTTTACTTCCCGTTGGGGATAAAGTTATCCTTGATCATATAATTGAAAAGACGAAAGAGCTTAATTTGGAGGTGTACGTTTCAACGAACAGGTTCTTTGCAAAGCGCTTTGAGGAGTGGGGCAAGGATAAGGACGTTGAGCTTCTAATTGAAGATACCCTCCGCGAGGAGGAGAAGCTTGGCACAATTGGGGCCATAAATGAGGCCCTTAAAAATCTCGGATTGGATGATTACCTTATCATAGCCGGAGATAACCTGTTTTCATTTAGTCTAAAGCACTTTCTGGGTAAATACAAGGGGAAAACCCTCATAGCTGTTTATGATGTCGGTGATTTTGAGCTCGCCAAACGCTATGGTGTTGTACTCCTAGAGGGTGAGAGGGTTGTTAACTTTGAGGAAAAGCCGGTAAAGCCGAAGTCGACTTGGATAAGCACTGGAGTTTATGTGTTCCCAAGGGAAGTTATGGAGATGATTCCCCAATACCTGAAGGAGGGAAATAGAGACTCTCCTGGCTACTTCATCCAGTGGCTCTTATCTAAGGGAGTTGAAGTGTATGCTTACAGGTTCGATGACTACTGGTATGATATAGGCTCTGCTGACAGCTATTTAGAAGCTTTAAAAACGCTTTTAAAGGAGAGCCACATTGAGGAGATTCAGATCAGCCCTTATGCGAAAATTATCCCCCCAGTTGTGATAAGGAAGGGTGCGAGGATTCTGGGGAGGTCAATCATTGGGCCTTACGCCTACATTGGTGAGAACTGTGTGATAAAGAACTCTGATATCAGTGATTCGATAATCTTTAAGAACACTGTAATTAGAAATTCAACGATTTGGCGTTCGATTATTGATGAAAAGTGTGAGATAAGGAATTTGGAGCTTAAGAAGAGCCTGGTTGGCGGGCACGCTAAGATACAGAGGGGAGATTAGACTGATCTTGCTCAGAATCTTTTTCGTTTGTTCTTCAGGGAAACTTTTTTTAGTTGCTTAACAACAATTGAATGGAAAACTCCTTTACCCATAACGAAACGATAAGAGGAAATTTTCTACTGGAGAGTATGTGGTATTTAATCTGGCCCTGACCGTTTTGAACATTGCCCTTACAGTTGCAACACTTGGCTATCCGAATTCACTACCAGGGGAGGTTGATTTTTATAGGGAGAAGCATTCTTAAGTTTGATGGACTAATTTCCGCAACTCTAAGATATTGTACAGCAATAATGCCACCTTAAATAGGATAAGAACGACTTGACCCTATCCCTACTGCTTACCTGGCAGTATCATAAGTATCTTTAAAAGTTATCTAAAAAATAAAGATGACAAAAATAAAATTAAGTGCCTACTCCAAAAATGTTTAAAAACTATGATTCGTGAAGTATTCCAAAGGAGGAAAATACGTCATGAGCTCAGAAAGGGTACTCTTTATCAAACGTTTAGGTCTCTTGGGGCTGACAAATGTTATAAATACATTGATAGGGATCGTATTAATCCCTATTTTTACAAAAGGGCGATCTTTAGAAGACTATGGACTATGGGTTCAGATAAAAGTTTCATTGGCGTTAATACCTGGATTAACATGTTTGGGCTTACCGTACACGATGGTGAGATATATAGCTGGAGAAAAGGACAAAAGTAAGATAAAAGGAACTATATATTCTATCCTCTTTGTTATTTTTGGAGTTAACGCTGTTTTATCACCTTTATTTACATATTTAGTAATCAGATATTTTAGAGGTAACAAGCTTAGGGTAGTACCAATTTTTGCTATCATTCTATTTATTCAGGCTCTCAATATGGTTGGGTGGAATTACCTAAGGGCTATGCAGAGAATGAATTTATTGATTATAATTGGAGTTGCATATGCAATTATAAATGATATGGTATTTATGGTGCTCTTCTTGCTCTTTTGGACGTGTCCACATAAGATAAACATATAAACAATCATCATGAAGGTATTATTATGCTAAGAGTAAGGGATATTGTAAAGGAGTTAAAAATCTTTGAGAGGAACAAGGTACCTTTAGAGGTTAAAGTACTTGGCATAGCAACCTACATTCAAAGCTCAGTAAGAAGAACTGCCAGAATTCTTTCGGAGATTCATCCCGTCTCTAACAGTGTGGAGCTAAAGAAGTTTGAAGAGAAATTACCTTGTAGAGAGAAAAAAGAAAGAAATGTAATAGCAATAGATGAGACTGTTGTTAAAGCAGGGAAAAAGCGTTATTATGTTTACTCAGCTGTAGACGTTGAAAG
>DQUR01000074.1 GCA_015662175.1 Thermococcus paralvinellae
CTGGCAAGCTTTGCCGTGTCAAGAACGAATTCATACCATATTGTTGGCTCATTATATGTATATGCTATGCTCTCGCATCCGTGATGTTTTGCCAGGCTTACTATTCCTTCAGGTGTGGCATCTTGGAGGTAAGGAAATTTCTCATCGGCCTGACTTATCTCCCAGTTCTGGCAGTGTTTGCAGTGCATATTGCAGCCGACAGTGCCAATGGAGAATGCATATGAACCAGGGAAAAAGTGGAAAAGGGGCTTTTTCTCAATGGGATCCAGAGCCATGGAGGATAATTTCCCATAATTGAGCGTGTAAAGTCTGCCACATATGTTCTTCCTTACTCTGCATGAGCCCCTTTTGCCATCCTCTATGATGCAATTTAAGGGACATAGCAGGCATCTCACCCTGTTGTTCCCTAAAGGTTTCCAATACATGGCCTCCCTCATGATCTCACCATGAAGAATTTGTTCATAGTAGTTTAAGCTTTTGGTTGAAAATGTTGAAAGTGCTCCCATCCCAAAATGGGCATTTTTTCCACTTTGCCTTTATGTTTTAGATAAACCCCCTTCCCTCTCTCAACCTTTCCAATCACAGTGAAATCAAAACCAATTTTGTCTAGGTGATTTTCTGGGATGGTGAAGAGGAGCTCAAACTCCTCTCCAGATGCCAGGGCAATTTCAATTGGGTCCAAAGCCAAAATCTCAGCGACTTCAAGAACTTCTCTTCTGATCGGTAATCTTTCAGAATCAATGACAATCTTAACGTTGCTCATCTCTGCAATCAGGTGTAGCTCCTTGCTCATGCCATCGCTTATATCTATTGAGGAATTTGCATATCTGCTCAAAACCTGTCCCTCTTTAATTCTGGCCTTTGGCTCAAGGAGCTTCTCATAAAGGACTTTTCGGACTCTCGTTTCAACCTCAAGGTTTTCAAAATAGACCTTAAGCCCGGCCAAGGCCCTTCCGATATCTCCAGTAACACATACCAGATCACCCGGCTTTGCGTTGCTTCTCAATAAAAGCCTTTCCGCTTTTCCCAGGGCTATCCCGTCAATTATCAGGTCACAGGCTTCATTAGTGTCAGCACTTAGAACGGGAATACTGTAAAATGCCGATGCCCTCGCAATTCCCCTCGCGATTCTTTCCAGGTGTTTAAGATCAAAATCCTGAGGAACACCGAGTGAAAAGAGAAAACCTAACGGTTTAGCACCCATGGCAGCTAAATCACTCACATTCATTGTTACAACTTTAAATCCAACTTGTTCTGGAGTCATTATATCCGGCACGTCGGTTGCCCTCACAAGCATGTCATTTGTGGCAACCAGCCATTCCCCCCCAATTTTTATCGCCCCGGCATCATCTCCCAATGGCAAATCCCCCTGAAACTTGAGATGCCTTATGAACGTCTCAATGATCTTTCGCTCCATGGTTATCGGTTTAATATGGAGGTTTATTAAAATTGATTATCGACAATCATCGAGAATACGTTTGACAACTGCGGAAAATTTATAAATCCTGCCTTAAAAATGGGATACGGGGGGAGTAGGGAATGCTAAAATACCTGATAATTGGGGTCATGTTCCCCGTAATGGCAATCCTGCTCACAAGGTATCTTGGAGAGGAATATGCCTGGATAAACAGAAAAATAATACACTTCAGCAGCGTTCCCGCGATTTTGTTCTTTAGGGAAGGTCTGGTCACAGGAAGGGAACTTGCCGCAGTGGTTATGCTCTTTGCAATTGGACAGTTGATTGCCCATCTAATGAACAAAGAGCTTTCCTGGTATCAGATAAAAAACAATTACGGGGAGGTGTTTTATTGCCTCATGTTCTCTGCCATGGCTCTCTTCATGGACGTCAACTATGCATCGGCAATAATGCTTGTGATGGCGGTAAGTGACGGGATTACAGGTGTATTAAGGTTCTACTATTTCAGAAGGAATGGGTATAACGTTAAGCTCAGGAAACACTGGATAGGTAGCGTTGGTTACATCGTTAGTGCCGTCATAATTGCGTTTCTGCTCCTGCCCCAACTGAATATCCTGATGAAAATCGCATGGTCCACTATCCTAATGCTTGCAGAATACCAGAAGGTGATAGATGATAACGTGGCTGTGCCAGTAGTTGCTGTTCTCATAAAGCCTCTCTTTTTGGCGTGACTTTTAGATTTTTACTTCTCTTTTAAAAAGCTCAGGATTGATGCCTGTCTTGGCCTATAATAGGTATCTTCCCGCTCAACATCATTCAGTTCGTGAATTTCTGCTTTCCCTATTTCTTCAGGGAGCTTGATTTCACCGTATTTGCCTCCCCCGCCCGGAATAATTATGAGCTTTTCATTGCGGAAGGCCCAGATAGCTCTGGCTATGTCATCACCGATGAGCTGTGCTATGCTTTCAATGGGAGCATCAACCAAAACCTTAATTTCACTTCCAAATTCCCTTAAAAGTCTCTCCCAGATAGTCTTTACAGTTTTGGTCTCAACACCTTTGCCGGTTACAATTGAAATTATCTCCGCTAAAGGAGCTAAATGAAGATAAGGAGGCCTATCTTTGGGTTTTTCTTCCGTGTCAGCAAGCTCTAAAATTCTATCCCTTACACCTTTCTTTATAATTCCTCCACAACGCTCGCACCTCCATTTTAAGCGTCTGGCATCCTCAAGCCTGTATTTTGTGTAGCATTTGGAACAGGCGGTTAGGTGATACTTCCCCAGCCTTGGATCTAAGCCTGCGTTGAGAATTATTTTCCTCCCACCACGCTTTAAAACTGCCCTTCTGATTTCTTCAAAGGTTGAATCCTTAACCTCAAAACGGTTAAACTCCCTCCCCAGGCGGTGAGGCTGGGGTGAGTGGGCATCCGAATTTGATAGATAGGTTAGCCTATGGTGTGCCTTTATCATGTCCGCCATTTGTGAATCCGCTGAGAGCCCGAGCTCAAGGAAGTGTATCTTCGCATCTCTGTAGCACTCTTTTAAGCTGTCATATTCCTTATACAGAGAAGTCCATGGAGTAAATGCATGTGCCGGGCCTATCAGAACATCAAGCTCATTTGCCAAATCCGCCATTTCAGCGCCACTTAGGTTTAGGTGAGGCCTCCCTTCACTATCCATATCCCCATATTTCTTTAGATGCTCACGCATCTCTCTAACTGCACCAATGCTTGGAAAGATCAGAACATGATGAACTCTTCTGTTATCTTCAACTTCAATCGTGAGAAGGAATCTGATGCCCTTAATCTCATATGTGCCCTCATCGACTCTTTCTGCGTGTTTTAATAGCTCCCCTTCCCATTTGGGGTTTAAGATATCCCCCGTACCAACCATATTGAGTCCCTTAAGTTTAGCATACTCGGCAAGAATTGGAAAAACCATCAGCTTTGAA
>DQUR01000197.1 GCA_015662175.1 Thermococcus paralvinellae
ATCAAGGTCGGGGAGAGCCTTCTGGTTGGTGAATACCAGATAAGGCTTACCCTGAGCAAGGATAACATCCCATACCTCATAATCTATAAAGGGGAGGAGATAAAAACCCTTCAGATGGTTGAATTCGGTGGCGTCATAGAGGTTGAGAATCTCAGGATAATTCCGGGGAGCTTTGATGGTGAGCAGCTGTTTCTCATACTCCAGTATCAGCCTCAGATTTCTCAGGAGATAGTGCCCAAAGTGGGAAAAAGCTATGCAGTTAAGGGTTATACCTTCAAAATCCTGAACGTGACTGATGAAAGCATTACAATCAAAATCGGTTCGGCCGAGTATGTGATCAGAAACTCCTCCTATGGGATCTATGAGGGGATGGCATTTGAATACCTCGACGGAAAGCTTTTGGTTTATCTGGCAAATGTCACGATTGAAAAGGTTCCGCAATCGGAGTATGAAATCCACTACACTTTTGATGCAATAACCGCCGGTGCCGGGGATTACGTTGAGATTCCCATCGAAGTTGTCAATAGAGGTGATAGCCCCATTACGCTACCTCTTAGGATTGTGTCAAAGCCCGTGGGATGGGACGTAAAAATTGTGGATGCGGCAAAAGGGTATGAAGTCGGTGAGATAACCCTCAAACCCCTGGAAAGGAGATACCTGAATCTTGCCGTTAACATTCCGGAGAATGCAAAGGGGATTAACACAATCAAATTCTCAATAGGTGAAGAAGTCGGGGAAGTTAGAATAGCCGTTCAGCAGAAAGATGAAATCAATGTTAGGCTTTCAATTCTATCAATAGAGAGTGAAGCAGGGGAAAAGGTGGTCTTTCCGATTATCATAACCAACCACGGCTCGGATAAGGTGATAACCCTCCAGGTGGTTGAAAAACCGGAGAACTGGAACGCATACTTTATGATCGATGGGGTTAGAGTAAGGTCATTCCTTCTGCCCGCTGCATCCTCTCAGGATACTTCCCTTATCGTTGAAATTCCAAGGGATGCGGAGCTAGGATACCACAAGATAAAAATTGCGGTAAATAATCTGACGTATTCCCTTGGTGTCTTCATATACAAGACCCACGAGGGGGAGCCTGCAAAACTGGTGGTGACTGTTAAGGATGCCGATGGTAATCCGGTTCAGAAGGCAAAGGTTCAGGTGAATGGTAGCACCGTGTTTACAGATAGCTATGGAAAAGCTGAGATTGAGCTGAAAGCCGGCAATTACAGAATACTTGTGGAGAAAGAAGGCTATGAAAAAGCTGAAAAGGACATTACACTTGAAGATGGTGAAGAAAAGAGCGTTGAAATAACCCTATCAAGGCTCCCCTACTACTTTAATGTTGAGGGTTCCGGCGATACCATGACACTTACAACAGGGTCAATAGGGAGATATACACTGACAATAAAGAATTTGGGAAAGGAAGATGACACCTACACACTCTCCGTTGTTGGACTGCCATCAGAATGGTCGAGTGAATTTTACTACGCTCAGAGCCCGGTGAGGAGCATAAAGGTGGAATCTGGAAGTTCAAAAGACGTTGTGCTCAAAATTGTTCCCCCATTCAACGCCCAGCCCGGGGAATACAACCTAACGGTTGTGGTTAAGAGTTCATCAGGACTTGAGAGGAAGCTTAACATCTTGGTAAAGTTGATCGGGGAATACAGATTTGAAATGTATCCAAGGACACCGGTGATAAGTGTCAAAGCTGGAAAGGAGGGCGTTGCATACATTTCACTTGAAAACACTGGTACTGCCCCTATAACAAACATAAGGTTCGAGGTAAGTGCTCCCCAAGGGTGGGATGTTAAAGTCTTTCCTCAGGTTATTCCGGAGTTAAAGTCACCTTACATGGGAAAAGGTGTCAGGGCTGTGACCATTAGCCCAGAACAGAACCAGATAACAGTTACCGTAAAAGTCCCTGAAACCACTCCAGCTGGGACGTATCAGATAACAATTACCGGGAAGGGTGATCAAGCGCAGGCAAGCACGCAGATTACAGTAAGGGTAACCCAAAGTCCCAAGTCAGCTTACCTCGGAATAATGATACTCATAGTGACATTCGGCGCAGTAATATGGATGATACGGAGGGTGGGTAGGAGATGAATGTGCTGAACATTGCAATGAAAGAACTGTACGTCTCAATTAAAAGCAAGAGATTCTGGATAGTCCTGAGCATTTACATACTTTTCCTCCTGATTCTTTCCTATTCTCTCAGGGGTAGGATAATGGAGATAGTATCCCCACAAGTTGAGTTTACAAGGCTTGAGCCATTTGGTGCTGCGGGAGAATATCTGGCAACACCCCTTTCCAGCATGCTTCTTTTCAACTTTGCGTTCTTTACCATAATAGGGGCTGTTATGGGAGCTTCGCTTGGAGCGGATGCAATAAACAGGGAAATTGAAACAGGCACAATACGAACGCTCCTTGGCCACCCCGTTTACAGGGATGAAGTGATTAACGGAAAGTTTTTGGGCAATGCCCTTGTTCTGGGGATAACAATTATTGTGGGATACATCTTCACGGTTTCATTTCTCCTAATCAATGGAATGCCCCTTGATGGGGATTCAATCTTAAGGGGATTTGTTGCTTTCGTCATAACCCTGATCTATTCTTTAAATTTCCTCAGCATCTCCCTCTTCTTTTCAACACTTTTCAGAAAGCCAGAGACATCAATGCTCGTGTCAGTTGGCATTGCCGTTTTCTTCACCTTAATCTATGGGATAATAGCATCAATAGTTGCAAATCGCCTGGCTGGAGAGATGCCGCCCTATGGAACGCCAGCATTTGATGTCTGGAGGGAAAACCTTGAGCTCTGGCGTCAGAGATTGAACTTCATAAATCCCGCCCACCATCACGCCTCCCTGGTGCTTGCTGTATTTTCGGGGGACAGGGTAGCAAACTCCTACGTTCCTCTCGGCGAGTCCTTGGCACTGGTAATCAACAACCTGTCCGTGCTCTTAGTGTCTTTACTACTGCCATTTGCCCTTGCATATGTCCGCTTTATGACAAGCGACTTAAGATAGCCTGAATCTTGTTTCTTCAATGCTGTAGCGCTGTTTAAAAAATTTTTAATATTCAAATCTTAAACTCCAGCCTCGTTTTTTGAATGATCTCCTGGACATCTGATTTTCTGGGAATTTTTGAACCTTTTGCAAGCATTAGAACATCACCGGATATTCTAATTATCACATAAATTGATTCGTCCCCTGTCTTAATAGCATAAGACTTTGAGGTTTCGAGCACTGAAAGAGCTTTTACCAGTTCCGGGACTTCTG
>DQUR01000273.1 GCA_015662175.1 Thermococcus paralvinellae
TCAAAAGTTCCAATGGCAACTTCCCTCCTCTTCCTTCCAAAGGTCAGGGCAATCTTCTCTTGGAGCTGGATCAACTGCTTAAGGGCTTCATCATCGAGGTTTACATCCTCAACCACCGCGTAAACTCCATAGGGTCTAATATCCTTAAGTTTTTCATCAACATAGACAACAACGTCACTCTTTTTAACTTCATACTTTGGCAGGCCTTTCTTCATTCCAAGGGCCCACTTTACCTGCCTCGCGATTCCCTCAGCGCTCCACAAGTCAGGTCTATTGGTATCTTTAGCATCGGCTTTGAAGTATATCTTTCCGTTTTCTTCCCAGACGTCATCGAGTTCACATTTAGCATAAAGGAATAAGTCCTCCCACTGCTCAACTGTGAAGCTCTTTCCGACCAAGCGTTCCAAATCAGCTTTGGCAACATCGAACTTTGGCATCTTTATCCCCCCTTTAAAGAACCTTTAAACTATATCAATTTTGCGACCTTTTTAGTTTTTAAGCTGTTTCATAGGTGACACGGGTGGAGCTTTCAGATGTTTTTGGCGTTATTCTTAAACCTTCTTTTGTGATACCGTTAGTGCTTAACACAATTTCTTGAACCAAAACGTTCTGTGAACAGAATTCTGCCCCAAGGACTTAAAGGCAGGCTTGTATCAGCTTTTTAAGTTCCTAGTTGTTGTGATCCTTAGACCCAACGCCTCTCTGCTTATCCAACAATAAAGAGTAGCAAAATATATAAGAAGCCGCCCCAATTATTAATCCGGTGGTGTTAATGAAAGCCGTTATCCTTGCTGGAGGATTTGGCACAAGACTCAGGCCAATTTCATCAACGAGACCAAAACCAATGGTTCCCGTTCTTGGAAAACCCAATTTGCAGTATCTCCTCGAGAATCTGGAGAGAATTAAGGAAATTGACGAAATAATTCTCTCCGTTCACTACATGAGGGGGGAGATCAGGGAGTTTATAGAGGAAAGGATGAGTGATTATCCAAAGGACATACGGTTTGTAAATGATCCCATGCCCCTTGAGACGGGAGGAGCCCTAAAAAACGTTGAGGACTACGTTAGCGATGAGTTCTTGGTGATTTACGGGGATGTATTTACAAACTTCAACTTTGCAGAACTCATTGAGGCTCACAGGAAGAACGATGGCCTGATAACGGTGGCCCTAACAAAAGTGTATGACCCAGAAAAGTATGGTGTTGCAATAATTGATGAAGAAGGAAAGGTGATAGAGTTCGAAGAAAAACCAAAGAGACCAAAGACAAACCTAATTGATGCTGGAATTTATGTGGTTAATAAGGAAGTCTTAAAGGAGATACCCAAGAGGAAAGAGGTTTACTTCGAGAGAGAAATTCTTCCAAAGTTTGTCAGCCGGGGATTGGTTTATGGCTATAGAATACCAAAGGATAACTATTGGATTGATTTAGGGTCTCCAGAGGACTTGTTCTATGCCCACCAGATTGCCCTTGATGAAATTGCAAGGGAAAATGGATACTTCACAATAAAAGAAGATGCTGAAGTCTCGGAGGATGTTGAAATTCAAGGGCCGGTTTACATTGACAGCAGAGCTAAGGTTGGACATGGCGTAAAGATTAAGGCTTACACTTACATTGGGCCAGACACAATAATTGAGGACAGGGCATACCTGAAGAGGTCAATTCTTATTGGAAGCGATATAATCAAAGAGAAAAGCGAAATTAAAGATTCAATCCTTGGGGAAGGGGTGGTGGTGGGAAAGAACGTTATCCTCAAAGAAGGCGCAGTTGTCGGTGACTATGCAAAGATCTATGACAACTTGGTGATCTACGGAGCAAAGATTCTCCCATGGAAAAAGGTTGAGGAGTATGAAGCATACATCAGGATTAAGCTTGATCCGACAAAAGTGAGACCAGAGCTCACTCCAGATAGATGTCCCCTTGGCCTGCCGGAATGCATCTACAAGAAGTTTAAGGCAATAGCCGGAGAAAAGCCCCCATGTGATGAATGTATCGAGAATCAATGGCTCTTCTAATTTTTAATATTTCATTCTGGGATTGTATTCAA
>DQUR01000055.1 GCA_015662175.1 Thermococcus paralvinellae
AGGGACCTTACAAAGGAATTACTCAAGAGGGACATACTTGTCTGGACCGCAGGATGTACGGCGTATGCATTACAGGGACTTGGATTCATGAGCGAGGAGGGACTTGAATACGCAGGAGATGGGCTTAAAGAGGTCAGTCAGGAACTTGGCCTACCACCGGTGTGGGATTTCGGAATATGTATGTGTATAGCTAGAATCGTTACCATAGCCGAGTTCTTCGCAGAAAAGCTTGGCGTCGATTTGCCGGACCTGCCGGTTGTGGCATCTGCACCGCAGTGGCTTGAAGAGCAGGCGTTAGGTGATGCAGCATTTGCACTGGACTGTGGGTTCCTCCTGCATGTCTATCCAGATCCGTTCATTAAGGGTTCAAAGCTGGTTACAAAAGTCCTCACGGAGGAACTTCCAAAAATTACGGGTGGAAGGCTTCTTGTTGAAGGAAACGCTTCCAGAGCTGCGGAGATCATGGAGAGGCACATCATGGAGAAGAGAAAGGGCCTTGGGCTTAAGTAGCCTTTTTCCCCTCTTTATTTGCCATACAAGAGCATTTCTCTTTGAACCGCTCTTCTTTTTAAAAGGTTTCGTGCAATATTTAAAAACCCCCGAACATACTTAGAAACAGGTGAGAAAAATGTGTCTGGCAGTTCCGGCTAAGGTTCTTGAGATCAACGGAAAAGTTGCAATCGTTGATTTTGGTGGTGTAAAGAGGGAAGCACGCCTTGACCTGCTTTCAGATGTTAAGGTTGGCGATTATGTTATCGTGCACACGGGCTTCGCAATAGAGAAGCTGGATGAGAAAACTGCAAAGGAGATTTTGCAGGCATGGGAAGAGGTTCTAAAGGCTATGGAGGAATGATGATGGAAGCTTTCAGTGTTTTTAAAGACAGAGAGCTCGCCCAAAAAATAACTGGGCTCATCCATAAAGAGGCTGAAAAAATTGGAAGGGTAGTTAGAATCATGCACGTTTGCGGAACCCATGAGGATACGGTAACAAGGAGCGGAATCCGTTCGCTCTTACCTGAAAATGTTAAGATCGTCAGCGGTCCCGGATGTCCCGTCTGTATAACTCCAGTTGAGGACATAGTGAGGATGCAGGAGATAATGAGGAAAGCCCATGAAGAAGGGGAAAAAATAATCCTGACGACATTTGGTGACATGTATAAGATACCAACACCAAGGGGAAGTTTTGCTGACTTAAGGAGTGAGGGATATGACATTAGAGTAGTTTATTCAATTTACGATGCGTATAAGATTGCCAAAAGCAATCCAGACAAGATGGTCGTTCATTTCTCTCCCGGCTTCGAGACCACGACAGCCCCAACAGCTGGAATGCTCAATGCAGTTGTTGAAGAAAAACTTGAAAACTTCAAAATTTATTCCGTCCACCGCTTAACCCCACCCGCCGTCGAGGCGTTGGTCAAGAAAGGCACAGCCTTTGATGGACTAATTGATCCCGGCCACGTTTCCACGATAATAGGGGTTAGAGGCTGGGAGCACATCACGGCGGAATATGGAATTCCTCAGGTCGTAGCTGGCTTTGAACCCGTTGATGTGTTGATGGGGGTTCTAATGCTTCTGAGAATGATAAGAAAGGGGGAAATAAAAATAGAGAACGAATACGCAAGGGCTGTAAGATATGAGGGAAACGTCGAAGCCCAAAAGCTGATAA
>DQUR01000091.1 GCA_015662175.1 Thermococcus paralvinellae
AAACACCCTCGCGATCCTCTCCACCGCCTCAAGCTTCCTGATTACGCTGTCAAGCCACGTAAAGATGTCCCCGGGGTACAGAATTAGGCCGTACATTTTTCTGAAGTAATCGCTTATCTGGGTTGGATGCTTCCCTTCCCTTCTCAGCTCTATGATGCGGTCACTTATTCTGTGCATCGCATACTCGGTGCACTCCTTTTCATCACACATAAAGAAATCCTGGTAGATCGTGAAGAGTCTCTCCTGAGCATTTGGACTCAGTTCCGGAATAATTTTTTCAAGCTCCTCTAAAATTGAAGCAAAGCTTGAGGAGAAGATGTTAGCACTCAGCCTTCCCCTAACCGCTGATTCAAGTTCTCTCTGCAAGGTTCCGCTGAGATAAACATTTTCAAACGGCAAAAGCGTGATTGCAATCTCTCTTGGACTTTTCTTTGTGAGGTTTTCCCGTATGAACTGGGCTTCACTCGGCAGTAAAAAGCTCATGCTGACGGCCCTTCCATAGGGTGTAACGTTCACAAGCTTACCCCTAAGCTTAACGAAATCGTACTCCTCAAGCTTCTCCAGAACTTTTTCAGCGCTTTGACTTGCGCCCAGACATCTGCTTTGAACCTCTTCCATATCCTCCAGATGTGAAAACACGCACGCATGGGCCAAAACCTGATCCTGCTCAAGCTCATCACTCCATTCAACGTAAACGGGTTCAACAGGTGCTGTTAACAGCTTAAACGCAACTTCATCTTCCGTGCTTTCCATTTGAGCTGAATATTTCTTTCCAGGCTCAATTATGAGATAAACTTTGCCTTTCTCATGATATTGAGGTCTTCCCGCCCTCCCAAGCATCTGGTGGAACTCTCTAACACTCAGCCACCTGTTGCCCATCGCAAGGCTTTCAAAGATTACCTGACTCGCGGGAAAATCAACTCCAGCTCCCAGAGCAGCTGTGGTTACAACAACGTCAAGCATCTGGGCCTGAAACTCCATCTCCGTGAGCTTTCTTTGATGATACGGCAATCCACTGTGATATGGCTTTGCCTTCAACCCCCTGCTCGTTAAAAACGCGGCCAGTTCATGGCATCTCTTCCTTGAGAACGTAAAAACTATAGTCTGGCCTTTATAGCCTTGCCTCGACTTTCTCATTGATTCAGCCTTGGCTAACTGAGCTATGTACCTCCACTTTTCGCTTTCATTTTTAGCCAAAATGACGTGCCTTTCCAAAGCCACTGGCCTTTCGTCATAGACAACCAGCCTAAGCCCAAGTTCCTTTGCAAGTTCTTCCGGGTTTCCAATTGTGGCACTCAGCCCGATGAACTGAGCTTTCGGATAGAGCTTCCTTAGCCTCGCTATAAGCCCATCCAGTCTTGCACCCCTCTCCCCGTCATCAATCATGTGGATTTCATCAATGACAACTGTTCCAACCTTTCCAATTTTCTTGCCGGCCCTCAGCAGGTAGTCGATTCCCTCGTAGGTTCCAACGATTATGTCAGCATCAACCCCTGTATCCACCACGACGAGCTCATCTCTGGTCTTAATCCTGCTCATGCCAACCCTAATTGCCACCCTTAAGCCAAGCTTGGAATATCTCCTCCTGAAATCCT
>DQUR01000017.1 GCA_015662175.1 Thermococcus paralvinellae
CAAATACAACCTGGTAAGTTTTGAGATTGCTCCAGAGTTTGCAATTCTCGACCCAAGGTTGCCGATGACAATGCCAAAGGAGGTTGCAAGGAACAGCGGACTGGATGTTCTGGTGCACGGGATTGAGGCCTATACAACAACCGCAGCGACACCTTTCAGCGATGCGATGGCGATTAAAGCCATAAAGCTCGTCTACAAGTGGTTGCCACTCTCAGTTCAGGGAGATGAGGAGGCAAGGGAAAACGTCCACTACGCAGCGACAATGGCTGGAATAGCTTTTCTCAATGCCCGCTTAGGTCTATGCCACAGCCTAAGCCATAAAGCATCTTGGATTGCTCCTCACGGTCTGTTAAACGCGATATTCCTGCCTTATGTTATGGAGTTCAACATGAAGAGCGAATATGCGAGGAAACGCTATGCAGAGATAGCAAGAGAGCTCGGCTTTAACACCGCCCAAGAGCTGATTGAGGCTATTAAGGAGTTCAATGAAATGCTCGGGGTTCCAAAGCTGAGTGAAATTGTAAGTGAGGACGAATTCATTGCAAAGCTTGATGAGATGAGCGAAAAAGCCTATCACGACCCGCTGATAAACTTCAATCCGGTTGAGCCAAATGTTGAGGAAATAAAAGAACTGTACAAGAGGGCATTTTATGGTGAATGATATTAGAAAAATTTAATTTTTCTTCTCCCAATTTTACACCATGCACATCCTTCTCAAAAAGGCGATTAAAGAAAAGTTTGGCAAACTTAACGAACTCCAGCTTAGAGCGTTTGGCGAGATTAGCTCAGGAAAGAGCGTTTTAATTATTGCTCCCACGGGAAGCGGAAAAACCGAAGCCGCAGTTTTACCGGTTTTGGATTCAATTTTGAAGAATGACTTAAAGCCGATTTCTGCCCTTTACATTGCCCCCCTCAAGGCTTTGAACAGGGATCTGCTCGAGCGTTTAAAATGGTGGGGGGCCAAAACTGGAATTAAAGTTGAGGTCAGACATGGTGACACCTCAGCCTACAAAAAAGCAAGGCAGGTAAGGAATCCCCCGCATTTACTGATCATAACCCCCGAAACGTTGGGAATAATATTGACAATGAGATCGCTCAGGGACTATTTGAAGAATGTTAAATTCGTCATCGTTGATGAGGTAGCGGAGCTCGTTGATAATAAGAGGGGGGCCCAATTAATTTTGGGCCTCGAGCGCTTAGCTGAGATTGCGGAATTCCAGAGAATTGGATTAAGCGCAACAATTGGAAATGAGGAGGAAATTAGAGAGTGGCTGAAAGCCGATGTCATCGTGAAGCCTTCACTCAAAAAGATGTATTCGGTGGAAGTTCTTTTCCCGTCTCCTGATGGGAGGGACTCAGAGCTCGCTGAAAAGCTGAACCTTCCGGTGGATGTGGCGGCCCGTTTGAGGGTTCTCTGGGACATTGTTGAGAAACACGGGAGGGCTTTGATTTTCACAAACACAAGGCAGTTTGCCGAGATTTTAGCCCACCGTTTAAAAGCTTGGGGGAAGCCCGTTGAAGTCCATCATGGGAGTTTGTCGAGAGAAGCAAGGATACATGCTGAGAGATCCCTAAAGGAAGGGAAGATCAGGGCTTTGGTATGTACTTCCTCAATGGAGCTTGGCATAGACATCGGGGATGTTGATGTTGTTATCCAGTACATGAGCCCGAGACAGGTCAATAGGCTCATCCAGAGAATTGGAAGGGCGGGACACAGGTTGGGCGAGGTCAGCAGGGGATACATAATCACGGCCAACGTTGAGGACTACCTCGAAAGCCTGATAATAGCCCAAAGGGCCATTGAAGGGAAGCTTGAAAGGGTTAAGCCCTATGAAAATGCTCTCGATGTCTTGGCACACTTTATTGTTGGGCTGCTAATTGAGTATAGGCATTTGCCAAAGGAAAGGCCGTTTGAAATTGTCAGGAGAGCCTACCCATACAGAAACTTAAAGTGGGAAGACTACGAGGGTGTTTTAAACATTCTGCAAGAGGCTCGTTTGATTGGCTACGATGAAGATAAAGGCGTCCTCTTTTTGAGAAGGGGAGCGTATTCCTACTATTACGAGAACCTCTCAACAATCCCCGATGAAATATCCTACAGGGTTTTTGATGTTTCAAGCGGGAGGATAATAGGTCATCTTGATGAGAGCTTTGTCATGGA
>DQUR01000111.1 GCA_015662175.1 Thermococcus paralvinellae
AATGTGGGAGAGGGTGCATATAAACAGATTTGGGAAAAAGCTCAGGTAGGAAAGAAAAAGGGCAATCTTTAAATATTATCTTTGCCAAGATTATCTTGGTGGAGATAATGTTTGTGGACCAAAGGATGAGTTGGATTTTCTGAAGTTTTATTCCTCAGGCAAAAAGGAGGTTCTCATTCTTTATGGGCGCAGAAGGGTTGGGAAAACAGAACTGATAAAGCACTTCATAAAAGACAAACCTGTCATCTACTTCCTCGCTGATAGAGATGGACTAGAAGCAAACGCAAAGCGATTTTACTTTGAAGCTGCTCAGCAACTTAACTTGCCTGAGCTTGATGTTGCAGACTTCAGAAAAGCTTTCGAGCTGATAACACTCAAAGTTCCCGAGTTGTGATAGACGAATTTTCCTACCTTCTACTTGCCGATAAGAACACGCCAGCAGTTTTTCAGTACGTGATAGATGAAATACTTGATGAGAGGTTTTTCTTAATTCTAAGCGGTTCGCTTGTTGGTCTCATGGAAGGGCTCATGGGTTATACAAACCCGCTTTACGGCAGGAGAACAGCCCAGCTAAAGCTTAAACCCCTGAATTTCTTTCACGTTGCCGAATATTTTAAGGAAAGACCGTTGGGAACAGTAGTTAAGATTTATTCTGTAACTGGTGGGATTCCTATGTATTTCAAGCTTTTTAAGGGTGAAAACTTCGAAGAAGAACTCCTTAGACTTGCATTCTCGCCAACGTCGATACTCTACGAGGAGCCCGAATTCATTTTGAGGGAGGAGCTTGGTGATGTGCACCGCTACTACCTGATTTTAGAAGCGATTGCTTTTGGAAAGCACAGGGTAAGCGAAATTGCTCAGTTCGCTGGCATAGAGGCCAAAGACATGCCCAAATACCTGAGGACTCTCATATCCCTTGACCTTGTGAAGAGAGAAATCCCCATAACGGAGAGCGAGAGAAGCAAGAAGGCACGCTATTACATTAAGGATAACTTCTTCCACTTCTGGTTCCGCTTTGTGAAGCCGAACAGGGGAAGAATTGAGATCGGGACATTTGAGATGGACTGGAATGCCTTTAACGCCTACGTGGGAAGAGCATTTGAAGAAATGGCAAAGGAATTTCTCATCGAGCTGAACAAGAGAGGAAAGCTTCCCTTCAAATTCGAGAGGATTGGAAGATGGTGGCACAAAAACGAGGAAATCGACCTTGTTGCCCTTAACGAGAGGGAGAAAAAAGTTCTCTTCGTTGAGGTTAAGTGGAAGGAGCTGAATGAAAGGAAGGCGAGGGGAATTTTGAAGGATTTGGAGATGAAAAGCGAGCTTGTTGGGTTGAATGAGTGGGAGAAGTTTTACGGTCTCGTGGCAAAGAGCTTGGAAGGAAAAGGGGAACTCCGGGCGGAGGGCTTTTCAGTCTGGGATTTGGGGGATTTCAAAAGGCTTATCGGTTGAAGGTTTGAATTTTGGCAATGGGGTGGGAAGAGGTGGTAGAGTACTATCTCACTGGAAAGGTACGGAAGATAGAGAAAATCAAAAAAGAAGGGCTGGTTTGGCAAAGAGATTGTGGAAATCCCAGTATATGATGCAGAGAAAACCAGAAAAAAAAGGACACGCTCTACGGGGAAGTAAAAGAATTTATCGAAGTACTCAATACCGTTCCAACTACTCGAGCACATGAGATGGAAGAAGACAAAGCGGTCTGGATACCAGAAAGGGCAGGAAAATCGTAAATGTAATATGGGAGATGAGAAAAAACTGAGAAAAATGGGTATGGAATCTCGAGCTGGAGAAAACATGGGAAAATTCAAGAGTATTGCCTCTTTTAACCTGTTTTATGAGGAATTCCTGTTTCCCCGAAATGAGGAGGTGAGGTTATCCACCCTTAAGAGCGGATAACCAGAACAGATAATATAAAGCTTGCTACCACTTAGCTTGTCAGACTTATCGGACAACACAGGTAAAGTGGTGTCTTTGGAAAAACAGGGAACTTATGAGCTCCACTCATGGAAAAAGAAAAATTCGAAAGTTAAAAATGCTCAAATAATTGCAGGAATACCCGGAATTCGTGGGAAGGGCTGAACCTCGGCTATGTGCCTTGCCCCAACAATAAATCTAACCAATCTCTCCATACCTATTCCAGCCCCTGCTGTGGGCTTGAGCAATCCGGCCCTGGCAACCTCAAGGTATGGCTTGAATGCCTCAAGGCTTATCCCGGCTTTTTTCATCTTTCTGACTATTATATCGTACTCCCACTCCCTCTCACCGCCGCTTAAGACCTCCCCGTAACCCCAAGGCAGATACAGATCGTAGTTTCTGAAGTGTCCCGGTCTCTCTGGATCTTCTCTATCGTAGAATTCTCTCTCAATATCGGTAATCCAGAACGGTTCATCCATTGCTTCACTTGCTTTATCTTCATCGCCGAATTCTGCTTTGATTTCCTCTAAGGTAAATCTCTTAAACGGTGGCTTAACCTTTGGCACTTCTCTGCCCATCTCTTTAAGGATCTCCCACTTCCTTGCCTCCTTGAAGAGTCCCGATATTGCCTCCTCGATTAAGCTCATGACGTCATCCATGGTTGCATACGCCATTTCAAAATCAAGCTGGGTAAATTCATATGCGTGCTTTCCATCATCAGCCTCTCTTCCTTCAAGTCTTATGTTTGGAGAGAGTATGAACAGCCTGTCTATTCCCATGGCAACGGCCAGCTGCTTATGCAGGATCATGCTGTGCATCAATCTGAGCTTTTCACCATAGGCTTCTATTTCCGGAGGTCTCAAAGCTTCAGTCGCCGCTGGATCTGGCCAGAGAGGATCGGTTATTGAACTTAACATTACTGGCAGTAACCACTTAAATCCCTTGCTCACAAAGAATCCTGTCATGTAGTCAATAACTTTGGTCTGAATTTCCATAGCTGGGGCAATATCTCTTTTGATTAATTGAACAGCGTTCATAGTTATCACCTATTTTTTGACACTGCTTATAGGGTTTATGTCTTTTATGCAAGAAACTTTGGAATTTAGACAAATTTTGGCATTTATGGGTGAAGATTTTGAATAATTGACGAGAAATTAAGCTAAAGTTGACATTTTTAATATAAATCCGATTGAAAGAGAACCGTTAATGTGTCTCCAATTCTGTAAGTATAGTATAGATGTTGAGCTGATAATCAGCTGTACCGTGACATAAAGTGGTTGAAGAAGAAGGAAAAATAAAGCTGGAGAAGGTATGTTAAGCCTTCTTCAGTTCTTCTATAACTTCCTTTAAGTTTTGTAGCATTTCCTCAATGTCTTCAAATGTCATGTACCCCATGTGGCCAATTCTGAACGTCTTCTCTTTAATTCCTTCACCGTAACCTTTGGCAATCTCAAAGCCCCTTTCACGCATTGCATTGTAAACCTCATCGCCCTTTATTCCCTCTGGAGTTAGAACAGCTGTTATTGTTGGGCTCTCATAACCCTGCTCCGCTAAAATTTCAAGACCTATCT
>DQUR01000071.1 GCA_015662175.1 Thermococcus paralvinellae
CTCAGAACCCTTCCAGCACCGTGGCATGTTGAACCAAATGTTTCATTCATCGCTCCTTCAGTTCCAGCCAAGACATAGCTCGCGGTTCCCATTGAGCCTGGAATTAAGACGGGCTGTCCAACATTTCTATAAATCTCTGGAACGGCTTCATGTCCCGGTGGAAACGCCCTAGTCGCACCTTTTCTGTGAACAACTACCCTAACCTTCTTCCCGTTTACATCATGCTCCTCAAGCTTGGCTATATTGTGGGCAACATCGTAAACAATGTGCATCTCCATGTCCTCAGCCTTCTGTCTGAATATCTCCTCGAAGCTTTCCCTTACCCAGTGGGTGATCATCTGTCTATTTGCCCAGGCGAAGTTTGCCGCCGCCTTCATCGCGGAGAAATACCTTTGGCCCTCCTCACTCTGGAAAGGAACGCTGACGAGCTCACGGTCAGGCCAGGGGATCCCATACTTTCTGTTTGCCCTTTCCATGATCCTCAGGTAATCGCTTGCCACCTGATGGCCCAACCCTCTTGAGCCGGTGTGAACCATCACAACTACTTGTCCCTCAAAGAGGCCGTAAACCTCGGCCACTTTTGGATCAAAAACCCTGTCAACAACCTGCACTTCCAGGAAGTGGTTTCCTGAGCCCAAGCTACCCAGCTGTGGAGCCCCTCTCTTCTTGGCGGTATCACTTACATATGAGGGATTTGCCCCCTCCATTCTTCCCCCTTCTTCCAGCCTTTCCAAGTCTTCATCCCATCCATAGCCATTATCAACGGCCCACTTTGCTCCATCGGCCAATACGTCATCAAGCTGATTCCATTGGAGCCTGACCCTTCCCTTGCTCCCAAGCCCGCTGGGAACATTCTTAAAGAGCGTATCAACAAGTTGCTTAATCCTTGGCCTGACTTCCTTTTCCGTTAGATTTGTCCTGATCAGCCTCACGCCACAGTTGATATCATAACCCACTCCCCCAGGACTGATGACACCTTTCTTAGCATCAAAGGCCGCAACGCCACCGATTGGAAAACCGTAACCCTGATGGCCATCGGGCATGACTATGGAGTACTTGTAAATTCCGGGGAGCATTGCAACATTTGCGGCCTGCTCGAGTGTCCTGTCCTGGCGCATTTTTTGGATTAAAACGTCATCCGCATATATCCTACCGGGAACCCTCATCCTCCTATCAAACTTGGGTATCTCCCACCTTATCTGGTCAAGTCTCTTCAATGGAACCATCTCCCCACCCCCAGATTAAATCTTCTCCACGTAATTTAAGAGCTTTGCCTCACAAATCCGGCACTAATTGAGCAATCCAGGTTCCATCTTCCAACTGCTCGATTTTCATGTCATGGTAGGTAATTGCTTTGACTTCCTCTTTGGGCTCATGCCTTTCATAGTCCAGGGGCTCTCCATAGGCTCTGGCCTTAAGTTTATATCCCCCTTCGGTTTTTTCAATCCTGACATCAAAATCCGAGAAAACCATGCCCTCGGTATCGTGGAGGATTAAAAGCTCTTCAAGGAAGTTGTAAAGCAGGGCATATAGATCCTCCCCTTCAACCTCGATCTCCCTCACTTCCTTTGGCTCAACCTTCTTTACATTCACCATCACATCAAATAACGCCATGGCCACGTTCTCAAAGGCCTCTTCGAGGGTCCTTCCATATCCTCTGATTCCAATATCCGCGGTGTGCTCATAGTGCTCCCATCTCCTCATCCTCCCACCTCCGATAGGTTAATATTCCCCACGGGTTTATTAGGCTTGGGTGGGAACATGAGAGAAATAACCCCCAAAAAAATTGTGGAGATGAAGGGAAAAGAGAAAATCGCCATGGTGACGGCTTATGATTACCCCTCGGCGCTGATAGCAGATAAAGCGGGGATTGACATTATCTTTATTGGGGATTCTCTGGGGATGGTTGTTTATGGTGAGCCAAATACTCTAAATGTTTCCATGGAACAGATGGTATACCATACAAGAGCCGTTGCTAAAGCTGTTAAAAGGGGATTGGTTCTGGCTGATATGCCCTTCATGAGCTATGAGGTAAGTGTTGAAGAGGGGCTTAAAAATGCGGCAAGGCTCATTCAGGCAGGGGCCGATGCTGTGAAGATTGAAGGTGGTTACGACCACAGAAAGCTTGTTAAAAAGCTTGTGAGGGCGGGAATCCCTGTTATGGGGCACACCGGCTTAACCCCCCAGCGTTATCTAAGGTTGGGAGGGTACCGTTTAATGGGTGAGACGGAGGAAGAGATTGAGGAAATTCTTAGGGATGCAAAAGCTTTAGAAAAAGCGGGGGCATTTGCCGTTGTTTTGGAATTTGTGTTGGCTGATGTGGCAAAGCTTGTAACGGAGGAAGTTAAAATACCAACGATTGGAATTGGCTCCGGACCATACGTTGATGGCCAGGTTTTGGTCTGGCATGACCTGCTGGGCATCTATGAGAACGTTCCCCCGTTTGTCAAAAAATATGCTGATTTGAGGAGTATCATTCAGCTTGCCCTTGAGGAGTACAGAAGGGATGTGAAGGAAGGTAAATTCCCTGAACCAGATTATTACTGGGAATTCCTGGACAAGGAGGACTTTGAAAGGAAGAAAAGGAAGGCGATTGAAAGACTATTGAATAAGTAGAGAGGGTGCTCACTTTTCCTAATTGTAAATCTTCACTCGAGGCGTTGGTGTTGTTATTGCAGTGGCCTTTAAGAGATTGATAAGCTTTAAAGCTGAACATCACCCTTGAACTTCTCCTAAGGTCTGAAACGATTATTTTCTCCCTCAAGACCACCCCTCTTCGTAGACCAGTTACAATAAGACTCAAAGAGAATTGAAACAAAAACTCCATTTCTTCAATAAGACTTTCCCACATTCTGTTACAATAAGACTCAAAGAGAATTTATTGGAACTATTATGATGACGAAGGTTGTCTTGTTTTGCAGATTTTTTGTGCTGACTATGCTGATGTTCGTATTGTCGAGCTCAACTTGTAATTCTCTTTGAGTCTTATTGGAACCGGATGGAGTAACGGGGCATTCTGGATCTACGACAGAGAGAAACTTTCAATTCTCCTAGAGTCTTATTGGAACTACCTATTTCCGCTCGTCCTCGGCGGGCTCGTCATGAGCTATCTTTCAATTCTCCTAGAGTCTTATTGGAACAGGGCGGAATTTTGCTTGAATTCTTCATCAAAACCATATTAGCACTTGGACTATAAAAGCTTTTCGCTGAGGGGGTGATAGCAAAACCCGGACAAGTCCTCAATTAACACCACCACAAACCTCGACTAAACCAACGCCCAGTTGTGCCCCCTCATCACGCACAATGCACAACAATGTTCAGAACCTTTCAAAACAAATCTTAAAGCCTAAAACCAAAAAATCAAGCCTTTAAAGCCCCTAATCAAAAAACGGTCAGGTTTCCACGAGGAAGAAATATCAGAAAAGCTCTCAGAACCC
>DQUR01000128.1 GCA_015662175.1 Thermococcus paralvinellae
AATATCTCAAGGTTCTTACCCATCGTAAACTCCCCAAATCCAGATAATAAGGTTAAACAAAATCTTGGAACTTTGAATCTGATCTATAGCTCCCATTTCGCACTTCAAGCGATCAAAATAAGGAAAGTATCCATGATTCCTTAACATATCTAGCAGAAACTCACAAGGTAGCCAATTTGAAAAATCTTACGATTGAATAATTCTTCACAAATAACAAGGGCAGAAGTTAAAATTTTAAAATTTTAGAACCCTAGCAACAACAATCAGGGGATCCCAGACTGGAGCAAATGGCGGCGCATAGGCTAAATCTGCAAAGAATAGCTCTTTTGTTGTGAAACCAGCCTGTAACGCAACGGCAAATGTGTCAATTCTTGGAAGTATTTCTGACCCAACCGCTTGTAGTCCCAGGAGCCTGTTTGTTTCCTTGTCTGCAACAGCTTTGAGCCAAATCTTCTTACCTCCTGGATAGTAGTGAGGCTTTGTCCTTGCTTCTATAAAGGCTGTTTTAACATCGTAGCCCTCCTTAAGCGCTTCAGCTTCGCTTAACCCAGTCTTTCCAATCTCCAAATCCATGAACTTGGTTATCTGAGTTCCCAGAACACCGGGAAATGTTATATCAACACCAGCTATGTTTGAGCCAGCAACGTAACCCATCTTATTCCCCGATGGGGCCAGTGGAATCCAAACCCTCCTCCCTGTGATCAGGTGCTTTGTCTCAGCGACATCTCCGGCCGCATAAACATTCTCCATGTTCGTCTGCATCCTTTCATTCGTCCAGATTGCGCCTGTCTCACCAATCCTAACACCAAGCTGTTTCGCCAGTTCAATGTTTGGCTTTATCCCCGTTGCTATTATTACCAGATCAGCTCTGTATTCATTTGCATCCGTAACCACTTTCTCAACTCTTTCTTTTCCTTCAATCCTGAGCGTTAACTCTTGCAAACGAAGGTTAAGGTGTTCCCTAAGCTTCTGTTCGACTATGTCAGTGATTTCCTTGTCATAAGTTTTTCTTAAAACCCTGCCACTTCTCCCAATAAGTGTTACGTTTTTACCCTGAACGGCAAAAGCTTCAGCCATTTCCAGAGCTATGTATCCTGTTCCAATCACAACAACATCCCTGACATCATACTTACCCATGTACTCCCGAATGGTAACAGCATCGGGAGGTAAATCAGCTGTGAAAACTCCTTCCAAGTCGGTCCCTTCGATGGGGGGAAGCTTTGGTGAAGCTCCATTAGCGAAAACCAAGTAATCCCATTCATAGCTTTTTTCCCCATCCTTTTCCTCAACTCTAACCCGTCCCTGCTCAACTTCAACAACCCTTGCATTTAGGTGCAGATCTATTCCACGCTTTTTAATGAAAAACTCCGGTGGATAGTGCATCAGCTTTTCCTTTGGTGATATACCCTCAACAACGTAGGGAATCCCACAGGGAGCATGACTTACCCATTTTGTTGCTTCAAAAACTTTAACATCCCAGTCAGGCTTTAAACGCTTGACCCTGGAAGCGGTGCTCATTCCCGCAGCGCCACCACCAATGATGACAACTCGTTTGCTCACTTTTCCTCACCAAAAGAAAGTTCAAAACCTAAGGTTAAAAAATTTGACGGGCAAAAATGTGGAAAAGCTAAAGACTTAGAGGAAACTTAACATAATCTAAAACGCTTCCTCCAGCTTTTTTAATCTCTACATGCTCAACTAAATCCTTAAACTGGCCTCCCAAGAGACCATCGCCAATTATTGCACTCCCTTGAGCGGCCTCCTTAGCTTTCCCTTCCAGACCTCTCTGTCTAACCACAGGTAAACCGAACTTTTCCTCGAATAGATCTTTAACATCTTCCCTAAGCTCTTTGATGCGCATAAGCCTTCCAGAGAGGATTATCTCCTTCGGCTTCTCAATA
>DQUR01000007.1 GCA_015662175.1 Thermococcus paralvinellae
AGAGAGTTTAAGGCCAACTTTTTGAGCATTCTCGGAAAACCGATCAGGGTTAGCACAGCGAAGAGGGTATTCCCAATTTTAGCACTCTTAAGTGCCCTCCCAATCTTTGGAATGGTGTACACAGCAAAAGCGAATGCTCCAAAAGATGAGCTCAAAAATCTGAGAAGATACATTATTGAGGGAACCCCAAACAAAGTAGACAAGAAAATCACACTCGCTACAAAAGAAGACCTAAAAAAGACATTCGACTTGATTAATAAGCCAATAATGCATTACCGAGACGGCAACAGCGACGTTTATGCAATTATTGATGATGGGGTCGTCTATGAATACAGGAAACATTTGGGAGAGAGTTAATGGCTTTCCTTTAAAATTTCTTTGAGTCCTTTTATTTTAATCCCCCTGCTTTTTGCGAATTCCTGAGGTATATCCACAACGTACTTTACCTTGTTGATTACAGCTAAATCCGATGTTGCAACGATTTCAAATTTCTTAAGCTCAAAATCCACAGAATTTACAGCCTCTGCTTTTCCAGAAAGGCCGACTTTTCCCATAATTTCGTTTGTGAGCTTTGCAATCTTTCCACTTTTACTGACTGGTCGATCATAGAAAAATATCAATCCTTTTGGATGAAACTTGGATAAAAACTCCAAGAGAAGGAATAGCATCTCTTCAGTTTTTTCACTAAGTTTATACCCCCTCTGATACTTCAAATCCCTGACAAAACCGTCCTCGCAGAGTATAGCCTTCCCCTCAAGGACGGATTCTAGGGTTATTAATACGTTGAATCCATCTATGGCCAGGGTTTTACCCTTTACAAAGTCAATGGGTTTTCTCTTTTTTTCCCTTGTCTCTATTTCCCCGTCACTAAAGACACATCTGGCCAGAAGATGTCTGTCCTCTTTCCTAAGCCTGTAGTGGTTGGAAACGAATTTTAAAGCGACGTTCTTTCGATAACCCCTATTCAGCAGATATTTCAAATCCTCATAGGCATTAAAAAGGTGTGAAACCATTAAACCACCTTTTCCAGCAGCTGATTCTCTGCATGTATCCTTATCTTAACCTTTCCTCTCAACAGGGAGTTCTTAACCTTCTTGGTCAGAATTTCATCAACCTGAAAAATGCCCGATAAATGCTTCATCTTGACATCTATGATTATCGGTGTTCTACTGTCGCCTTCTTTTATCTCAACTTTCTCAATTGCAAGTGCTGAAACCGAGTGGATATCAACCTTGTCCTTCTTGTGGGCAAGCCTCGAACGTCCCTGCTCCATATCACAGCCATCGGCAACTGTAACGCAGCTACCCTCAATTGTCGTGCACTGGGTTGATTCATCGTGGGTGTAGATTGCATTAAGGGTTAAAGCTTTCAAAAGTAGCCAGTCCGTCTTTTCAAACTCTCTGGCGAGCTTATCTATTATGGGTTCAGCCAAGATGGTGCTGAAGAGGTGGTGATTTTCCCGGTGAATTATGTTTCCAACATCATGAAACAGGGCACCAAATGCAACTATAAACTTGCTCCACTCAAATGACTTCCCCAGTTCTTCGGCCGTTGTTTGGATACCAAATTTTTTGAGGATTCTCAGTATTTCCAGTGCTCGCCTAGCCGTTAAAAGAACATGAATGCTCCCGTGATCATTGAACTGATAAACGTTGAGGACAATGTGGTTCGTGGTGTTAAAGTAGTATTCGTAATTCTCAAAGGTTCTTTTGAAAATTTTGAACAGCCTATCATCTTCCATCAATTCCCTTATCTCACCCAATAACTGTGACCTTTCATACATAGTTTCACCCCCAGCTATTTCTTGCCCTATGATTTAAACATTATTAAATCATTTCCATGTAACTTGATGCATTGGAAAACTATTAATATGAGAAACGGATAGATATTAGTTAAGTTA
>DQUR01000140.1 GCA_015662175.1 Thermococcus paralvinellae
AAGGTACATTGCACCCTTGCCGAGTGCCTTGTCGAGGGCTATTCCTATGCCTGCTGGAATGAGTGATGCAACTACCCAGAATACAATGAACACTACTAGGAAGTCCACAATCTCTTTGATAACCTCACCGGTGCTGAGTTCTGGATGTGAGAGGTACCAGTAGTAGAATGCCACGAAGAGGAATCCGCCGACTGCGTTTCCAAATGTGACGGGAACCACATTGTGGAAGAACTGGCTCCATGTTATTGCATAGTTGCTTGCTATTATTCCCGTTGGAATGGCCCACATGTTCGCTATGGAGTGCTCAAACCCAATCGCAACGAAAGCGAAGATCGGGAACCATATGGCAAGTATCTTACCGGCACCATCCTGAACCCTTGCTGACTGCCATATAGCGATGTTAACGAGCCAGTTACAGCCTATACCCAGGAAGAACAATGTCAGTATGTCCTTGGAAACCTTGCCTGTTGCTATTGCAACTGCCGTGCTTCCGAAGACGTTTGGCTCGCCTACTTGACCGAACAGATGTGTCAGTGGAACCACAAGCAATGCGAGGAATATCGAGCCTATAAAGTTTCCGCCGTAGCTTCCGAACCAGTTGTAGAAAATACACTTGAAGTCAGCATATCTCTTTGCCTTTGCTGCGCTGAGGAACTGAACGTTTCCAGTCCATAGATCGGCACCAGCAAGGATAACTGCAATCAAACCAACCGGGAACACTGCACCTAAGAGGATTTTAAAGAGTGGTTTATTGAATGTATCGCCAACAGCGAAGGGAGGATACTTTGCTATACAGCCTGCCACTATTGCCAATATGAAACCGAAGGCGATAAAGGCACCTGCCATAAATCCTGCAAATAGCAGTCTTCCAGGTGTAGTCTTGAACTTTGGAGTGGCTTTCTTTGCCACTGCTTCAAAGGTTGAATCCACCCCATACAATACCTTTTCCTTAGACATCTTCAACACCTCCTTATTCTAAGTACTTCATTGCCTTCCAAAGTTTGCAGAGCTTTGAGCAACACCATCTTATCCCCCTCATCTATCTCATCGATGGGAATCAGGGGAGCATTGATGAGCGTGATTTCTAATCCTAAAGCTTCTTTAATTTTCATAGCGGTATCATCGCTAATCTCACCAATAACTTCCTCAACAAGGAAGTCTCCTTCTCCATGTGAAAGGGCCTCTGCTATGTAGGTCTTAAATCCAATATACGAACTCTTTACCAGCTGATATGGCATCTTTAATCCTCCAGTACTCGCTCTCAAGTAATCTCATGCAAAAGACTATTCTCATATCCCTCTGCTTTGAGCTATATTCATTAATAAGCTTTCTCAGTTCTTCTCTGGGATTCTCACTTTTCTCTGCTTTTTCAACAAGCTTCATGAACTCTTCAAGAATTGCATCCCTGTCCAGGTATCCCACAACGTGTCTGAGCTTTTCCCTAAGGGTTAATACAATTCTTTCCTCAACCGGTCCCTCTGGAAGTCTAAACTTTACAAACTCATCGCTATACTCTTGATAGGACAGCCTCTTTTCAACGAGACCAGCAAGCTGGGCTATACCATAGATTATCTCCTCAGGTCTCGGGGGACAGCCTGGTATGTAAATCACTGGGCCCACTTTTACACCTTCATCCCTGAGATCCTTGAGCAACTCGATTATACCTCCAAGCCTGGGATATTCGTTGCCCTCCCTGCCACTCTCGGGTCTTCTGTAAATTGGATAACCGTTGTAGAATATTCCACCACTGCATACACAGGTTCCGATTGCCACCATTATCCTGGGTTCAGGTGGCATGGCCTTTATTGCCATTTTTGCACCGTAATATGCCTGTCTCGTTAGAGGACCTGATATGAGCATTGCATGAGCGTGCCTTGGACTGCCAACAAGCTTTACTCCCAAGCGTTCGATATCATAGTAAGGTGTAAGCACGTCAATTATCTCGATGTCACACCCATTACATGAGCCGGTGTTGAGATGAAATACCCAGATGGACTTGAGCTTGGGCTTTGCACTCATGGAACCACCTCCTTACTTGCCTCGATTGTGAAATCTACTGTTTCTTTCCGCTTGCAATCCCTGCAGAGATAGACCTTATCATCAAGGGCTTCCTTCTCTATAATCTCTTTGGGTACTATCTTTAAGGCTTTCTGAACCTGTCTCCCCGTGAAGTCGGCATATCTTCCACAACCTTTACACTTAACGAGTCTTAGCTCAACCACTTCAACATGGTCCCTTCTATCAGGCGATGCGGCCTCAAAGAAGTTTGTGAGCTTTATTGCCCTTGTTGGGCAGACCTCCTCACATCTTGCACACCTGATGCATCTGCCAATATCAAGGACTATTTTCCTCGTTCCCCTATCGTAGTCATCGATCCTGAGAATTGCATCAGGAGGACAGGCATTAACACAGGCTGCACAGCCAATGCAGAGGGTGGGATCTATCTGAGGTATTCCCCTGTATTCGGGAGGAGCTGTAATTTTGACAAATGGGTATTTGAGTGTTACGGGCATTTCACACCCTCCTTGAAGCCTTTATTGCCATCCTGTTAAACTCCTCCTCATTCAAAACCCTAACTTTCCCACTCTCAACATCAACTATCTGGACCCTCTCTGTACAGGAGTAGCACGGATCAAGGCTGGCAACTATAAGCGGTGCATCCGCTATCGTGTAACCCCTCATCATGTCTGGAATGGCTGGTAGGTTATTGTATGTTCCTGCCCTGGCCCTGTATCTGTAAACCTTATTGTTTGGACCGGTCATCACGTAGTGAATGTTTTCACCTCTTGGTGCTTCAGTCATGCCTATGGCTTCCTGATACGGTGGTATCTCTTTATATTCTGCCAGTATATCCCCCCCAGGTAGCTGATCCAGGGCCTGCTCTATTATCCAGATACTTTCCCATACCTCATCAATTCTAACCATGGCCCTTGACATCACGTCACCATCTTTGTAAACTGGAACCTTGAAGTCGAGGTACTTGTATGCCGCGTACGGATGATCCCTTCTGACATCAAAGTCCCTTCCAGAGCCCCTGCCCAATGGGCCATCAACATCTAACTCTTTGGCGATCCTGTAGGGCAGAATTCCAACACTTTCACACCTCTTTACGAATGTCCTTGTAAATGTGATATTGTCAACAAATTCCCCGAAGCCGCTCTTAAGATCCTTTAACACTTCTTCAATTAGGGATCTTCTGTACTCCAGAAGGTCTCTCCTAACCCCACCCACTAGGAGCATTCCATAGGTTTTTCTGTTGCCCGTTAAACGTTCGGCAAGCCACATTACATGCTCTCTAAGCTTCCAAGCATTCATGAATCCAACGTCCAATCCCGTTAGGTGACATACAATTCCCAAATGGAGCAAATGACTGTGGAGTCTTTCAAGTTCAAGGACAATGGATCTTATGTATTCAGCTCTCTCTGGAACTTCAATCCCTGCTGCATTTTCAACCGCCTCACAGTATGCTGTTGAATGGGTGCATCCACATATTCCACAGATTCTCTCAGCTATGAAACATGCCTGATCATAGGTCAGCCTACCCTCAACGATTTTCTCAATTCCTCTGTGTGCATAGAAGCCACGATAGTCAACATCAACTATTTCCTCACCCTTCACATAGAGCCTGAAGTGTGCTGCCTCTTCAAGTGCAACGTGATATGGTCCATAAGGCACTATAACTTCGTTGTCCTTGGGCTTTTTGTATGGATAGAATTTCTTTCCTGGTGGGCTATCTGAGTAGTGAAAGTCCTTTCTGAGCGGGTAAACCCCCTCAGGCCAGTCATCAGGAAGAACAAGCCTTCTTGGATCAGGATGTCCCTCTGGAATTAAACCAAACATGTCGTATGCTTCCCTCTCGTACCAGTTTGCACCTCTGTGTTTTGGTGTTATTGAGATGAACTTAGGATCATCCTCCGGGATATATGCCCTAACTCCAAGATAAAAGTCACCAGCTGCTCCATTTATGCTGAGCCAGTAGGTTATGCTGAATTTCCCTCTTAAAGGCCTCTCATCATTTACAACCATGGTTGACAATTGAGTTTCCTTCCAGCCCTCATGATTGAGGAAGTAGAGAACAATCTCAGGCACATCATTTCTGTCAACTGTGATGATCCACTGGTTGTATGCAACCTGCTTAAAGTCCTTTATTTTATCTCCAAACTTCTGAAGTATTTCATCGAGATACTCTTTTGTGACTTTAGCCTTCTCACTACCCCAACCAATTCTCTTTTTCTCAACAGCTTCTTTAAACTCAACGACCTCAGACATGAGCATCACCTCACAATCCTACCGAAGCGATTGCCAGTGCAATTAAACCTGCAGCAAATATGATTGTGTTTTGCTTTAGTATTGGGGTTATTTTCATACGGGCCGTGGTTGCCTCGATAACCGCTGACATTGCATAGAACAAGAAAAGCATAACCAGCTGGGCTATTAACGTAACAACTGCACCGTGGAGGGAAGTTATGTCAACGATATTCTTCATTATGGGCAACACCAAGAAACTTACAAATAACCAGATTAAGACTACGCGCTTTATCAACATTGCCCATTTGAAAATTCCAAGTAACCTTCCACTGTACTCTACAAAAGGACCCTCCAGAATCTCTGTTTCAGCTTCAGCAACGTCAAAGGGTATGAATGCACATTCGACATAGATGAAGTATGCCAAGAATATGAAAGCAAGTATGACTGAAGGGGTGAGAGTTAAGTTCATCAGGATCCCACTTATGCTCAATGAATGGGTTTTCAGTGCAAATATTCCAAGGGCAACGCCAAGTATTGGCTCTACGCTAAGGATTATCATCATTTCTCTGTTTGCTCCAGCATTTGCATAGGTGTTGTTAACAAGGAATCCTGCTATCATCATTGATATCGAGAATATTGCCAGCACATAGAGGAAGACAAAGATATCCCCTGTGAATGCAACCGGTATGAAGTTTCCAAACGGCAGGACTAATCCGGCTGAAAGCGCTGCTGCAAATGCCACGTATGGAGCTACTATGAAGCCCAGCCTATCCGTAGGAAGCACCGGTTCCATTGAGAGCAATGATGAAATGTCATAGTAAGTCTGAAGCAGTGAAGGCCCCTGTCTCGCCTGAAGTATCGCCTTGATTTTTCTTGAAATACCGTCTAGTAATGGCGGGAGTAACAGTAATACCACAAGTGAGATGACCGCAAACGCGACTTTCTCTATCATCTTTTTCACCTCACAGCATCATTAATGCAAATATTACGGCCAAGGATATTAGGGCCAGTGTTAATGTAGCATTAACTTTGGCAAAGCTTTCATCGAGCAGGATACCACTAGCTCTGGATATTTTGACTAAGGGTGCAACAAAGTATTCATCAAAGTAAATTTCTGGGGCCTTATCAACGTACAATTTCCCTAGAGAGACCATTGCCTTCATTATTTGCCCCGCACATTTATGAAGTGTCATTGCAAAAGATAGGTATGCCCTGCCTAATGCTTCGCTAACCTTCCCTCCAAACTCACTGAGCACATGGCCTGCATGGTAAAGGCAATGGATGTACTCCTCAAATGGTTCATAATAATTGACAGCTTTATATTTGTACTGGTTCATTGCAACAGGCTCACCAAGTGTCCATGGTTCATCCGTCCTTTTTGAGACTGGGAACAATAGGTACATTCCCGTGAGTATTACAGAGAACAGTGCAACGAACAATAACGGTTTGAAGTAGCTCTCTGCTCCAGCTGGCATGAGCGGAGCTTTAATGGTGACAAGCCAGACTTTGGTTGTTATCCAGCCTGCAAGATCCTTATGGGTTAAATCTTTGCCCGGTGAAAGGAGGAGTGGCAGTATCAGTGCAGGAACCAGACCCAGGACTAAACAGAGTGATGCCAAGAAGCCCTTTGCCATAAGCATTGGTGAGGACACTTCCTTAACATCCTTTGTCAGCTCAGTGGGTTCCCCTCCAAATGCAGTTGTGTAGAACTTTATAAATGATGCCAATGTAGCTGCACTTATGAAGAGGGCCATCACGCCCAAAAACACAATGAGACCATTATTTGAAAGAAACGTTGACTGATAAATCATCCACTTGCTCATGAATCCGTTGAATGGTGGTGCTCCCGCAATTGACATTGCGGCTATGAGGGTGAATATTGCTGTGAATGGCATCAGCTTGGCCAAACCTCCCAGAGCATTTAGATCTCTGCTGTGGGTTCTATAAAGGATTGAACCTGCCGAGAGGAAGAGCAGACCCTTGAATATGGCGTGATTTACAAGGTGATAAAGCCCAGCGGCCAAGGCTATTGCACCGAAAGCGGCATTAGCACCGCCTTTGGCTATGAATAGTATCCCAACCCCAACTCCAAGCCAGATGTATCCCATCTGTCCAACACTATGGTACGCCAGAAGCCTCTTTGCATCTGTCTGCTTTAAGGCGTAGAGCGTTCCAACCGTTAGGGTGATCGTTCCAAGGATTGCAACTATGTAGCCAAAGGTTACATTTGGTTTTAATATGAAGCACGTTATTCTTATCAACCCATAAACTGCCACCTTGATCATGACACCACTCATCAAAGCGGACACGTTGCTCGGGGCCGCCGGGTGTGCATCAGGAAGCCAGAAATGCATTGGCACGACACCTGCCTTGCTTCCAAAGCCGATTAGGAACAGGGCATAGAACACAGGACCGAGCTTGAGTGTGGCCAGATTTGTGAAGGTTAGTCCATCAACTGAGCCCACCTTAGCGTAGAGCAGGGCGACCGCTATAACCAGCGGCAGCGTGCTCATTATGTGCATCGTTACAAAATACTTCCATCCGGCTTTTCTTACATATTCTTCCTCGCTTTCCCAGACCATCAAAACGTAAGAGGCAAAGGTCATGACCTCCCAGAGGAAAAGGAACCAGAACAGATTTGCCACGGTAACTATGAGTATCATTGAGAGCATGAAAGTGCTGTATAAAATTAGGTATAGCCATCCCCTACCGAGACTCTCATATGACTCCATATAATCTGGTGAATAGATTGATGTCGCTAATCCCAAGGCTCCTAGAACAAAGCAGAGTATGAGTGATAGCCCATCAATGTGGAACGGTATTTTAGCCACGCCAAGATTATAAACAAATTCTATTGCTTTTCCCTGGAGTGCATAGGAAGTGGCATACACGGTGAAGACCAGCAATGATAGGGAAGCCACGGCCGTAAATACGTGCCCCAATCTGATTGAGAGCCTGTAATCTCTCCTAAATATGAGTGCGGCAAGCATTGATGCAAGATATATGATTACAGTTAAGGTAAACAGCTCCTTCATTTTTCACCACCTCGTCCATATATAGTTGCAGATAAATTGGCTTATTAGTGACAGGGCGAGGAGTAAGATGATGCTGAAGGTCAAGCTTGCCGGTAGTTCGCGCTTAACCTTTGGCTTTCCTTCTCCAATCACGTATGTCTGGAAGATCCACAGGAATATTATGAACGCAATCACCCACTCCACAGCAACGAAGATTGCCATGATTGGACTAACGCTTAACAACGTCCTGATAACGCTGAGCTTATTGAAGAACAGGTTGAAGGGAGGTACACCCTCCAGGGCAAAGATTGATGCCGCGAATAATCCGGCGGTCAGGGAATTACCATGGATTACTCCTTTCAGATCCTTCAAACTCTTACTACCAAAAACGTAAAGCAAAGCACCGGATGAAATGAAAGCTGCAGCTTTAGCCAGCCCATGGGCCACCACATAGTAACCAATTTCCCTCTCAACTCCTGCAATTCCCACCAGTCCTGCAAAGATTAGAAGGAACATCCATCCCATATTGTCTATCGTTGACCAGGCGAAAAGCCTCTTGACGTCATCCTGAACGGCATAACTGAGTATTGCCGCAATCATGCT
>DQUR01000272.1 GCA_015662175.1 Thermococcus paralvinellae
ATCCTTTTCCCAATGGTGTACATTACGGCATAGCTGAAGGTTAGAGAGCCCAATGCTAAGCTCATCGCACCGAAAATCCCAGCAACCTTTGGCTCCAAGAATCCAGCTCCAACCAGAGGTCCGGTAGCATTTGCAACCTCATTTGCCCCAAAGTTGAAGGCCATGTATGAACCGCCAAGAACAGCCAGCCACTTATACAGCAACTCAATATGCCCAATGGCTTTCATCTGGTTTATAAGGTATCCATAAAACTTATACAGAATCATAGCAAGGATACCGGCAACGATAGGTGAAATAACCCACGCTACAGCGATTTTTATGAGGGTAAACCACCTTATGGGAGCATGAATAGCCAAACCAGTTCCAACGACCCCGCCAACAATTGCCTGGGTGGTGGAAACCGGTAAGCCCTTAACGGTTGCAATGGTCACCCAAACACCCGCAGCCAAGAGGGCTATAACGGCCATTTCAATCGTCAGTCCCTCGGAGATTATTCCTTTTCCCACAGTTTTCATGACTTTGTGGCCTTTAAGGTAAGCCCCCAGGAGAACAAACACTGCAATCGTGAAGGTGGCCTGCCTGAAGCTTAAAACTCCCGCTCCAACTGCCGTCCCCATTGCATTGGCTGAATCATTTGCACCTATATTCCACGCAATGTAAAATCCAACTGCCAGTGCTGCTATCACAAGTCCATCCATGCTGTCACCCCCGTTTCGCATCTATAGAGTATATAGTCTATATAGCAACAGGAGACGTTTAAAAGATTTTGCCCCTCCAGAAGCTTTCGTTTTTTACAAATTTACAAATGTAAACTATCATTTTAGTGATGCCTGATGTTCCCTTATAGACACCAACCACAAAACGTGTTCATTCTTACCCAAAGACACCTGCCGAAAGCTTCTTCTTTCCATACCGAAAACTAAATAAATGCATTCCTTCAAATCTAATACCGAAAAACTTTAGGGGGCAAAGATGATGATAGAAGTTCGTTTTCATGGTAGAGGTGGACAGGGTGCGGTCACCGCCGCAAACATTTTAGCTGAGGCTGCTTTCTTAGAAGGCAAATATGTGCAGGCGTTTCCATTCTTTGGTGTTGAGAGAAGAGGAGCACCCGTTACAGCATTCACAAGAATTGATGAAAAGCCAATCCGGATAAAGACCCAGATTTATGAGCCGGATATAGTCGTTGTTTTGGACCCATCACTACTGGAGACCGTTGACGTTACAGCTGGTCTCAAGGAGGGTGGAATTGTTATAGTCAACACAGAAAAGAGCAGGGATGAAGTCCTTGCAAAGCTTAAAAAGAAGCCGGCAAAGCTTGCTTTAGTTGATGCAACTGGAATAGCACTTGAGATTCTTGGATTGCCAATTACGAACACTTCTATTCTCGGGGCTTTCGCAAAGGCAACGGGAATAGTTAAAATTGAAAGCGTTGAAACAGCAATTAAGGAAACGTTCTCTGGTGAACTTGGGGAGAAGAACGCAAAGGCCGCAAGGGAAGCTTTTGAGAAAACCGTCGTTCATGAGCTCTGATTTTTTCCTTTAAAATCCTTTAGGGGTGAATGCTTTGAACACTTTGTTTGGAGAAAAGAAGGTAAAAGCGAAAAAGCTTGTGTTTAACTCCGTTGATGAATACCCGGAGGTTCCCCTAACACTCGGCACAACGCTCATAAACTTCACCGGCGATTGGAGAACTTTCATCCCGGTGGTGGATGAGGCCAAGTGTGTCAAATGTTACATCTGCTGGAAATTCTGCCCGGAGCCGTCAATTTACATTAAGGGAGACGGTTACGTGGCGATAGACTATGACTACTGTAAGGGCTGTGGTATCTGTGCGAATGAGTGCCCAACCAAGGCAATCACGATGGTTAGGGAGGAGAAGTGAGGTGATAATATGCCAAAGAAAGTTGTGAGTGGAAACTACGCAGCTGCATATGCGGCCAAGCATGCGAGAGTTGAGGTTGTAGCCGCTTATCCAATTACTCCCCAAACATCGATAATTGAGAAGATCGCTGAGTTCATTGCAAATGGTGAGGCTGAAATACAATACGTTCCTGTCGAGAGCGAGCACTCGGCCATGGCTGCCTGTATAGGGGCAAGCGCCGCTGGAGCGAGGGCCTTTACTGCAACATCAGCTCAGGGTCTGGCTTTGATGCACGAGATGCTCCACTGGGCGAGTGGCGCGAGGTTACCGATAGTTATGGTTGACGTCAACAGGGCGATGGCCCCACCATGGAGCGTCTGGGATGACCAAACCGACAGCTTAGCTCAGAGAGATACGGGCTGGATGCAGTTCTATGCTGAGAACAATCAGGAGGTTTACGACGGAGTTCTGATGGCATTTAAAGTCGCTGAGCACAGGAAAGTGAACCTTCCAGTTATGGTGATTGAGAGTGCCTTCATATTGAGCCACACCTATGATATCGTGGACATGCCCCCCCAAGAGGAAATCGACGGGTTTTTACCGCCAAGGGAACCCCTGTATACATTAACGGACTTTGATAATCCAACAGCGGTTGGTGCCCTGGCAACACCTGCCGACTATTACGAGTTCCGCTATAAGATAGCGATGGCGATGGAGGAGGCAAAGAAGGTTATCAGGGAAGTTGGTAAAGAATTTGGCGAGAGATTTGGAAGGGACTATTCCCAAATGATTGAACTCTACAAGGCTGATGATGCAGACTTCATCTTTATGGGAATGGGCTCACTAATGGGAACGGTTAAAGAGGCCGTTGATGTACTCAGAAAAGAGGGATACAAAGTTGGTGCAGCCAAGGTGAGATGGTTTAGGCCCTTCCCCAGGGAGGAGCTCTACGAATTGGCCAAGAACGTTGAGGGAATTGCGGTTCTTGACAGGAACTTCTCCTTTGGGCAGGAGGGCATACTCTTCAATGAGGCCAAGGGTGTTCTTTACAACACCGATGCAAAGCCAATAATGAAGAACTACATCGTTGGACTTGGTGGAAGGGACTTAACGGTCAGTGACATCAGGGCAATAGCGAGAAACATGAAGGAGATAATCGAGAGGGGCAGGCTCGATAGGGAGGTTGAATGGTATCATCTCAAGAGGTGAGAAAGGTGGAAGTTCCGGAGAATGTTAAGAAAAGATTGAGCATACCATTTGAGGAGAACTTCTTTGCGGGACACACGGCATGTCAGGGCTGTGGGGCTTCCCTGGGACTAAGGTATGTCCTCAAAGCCTATGGAAAGAAGACAATCCTTGCCATTCCAGCCTGCTGTTCAACGATCATTGCCGGACCCTGGCCGTATTCGGCCATTAATGCCAACCTGTTCCACACAGCTTTTGAAACGACTGGCGCTGTAATCAGCGGAATTGAAGCTGCTTTAAAGGCCAGGGGATACAGGGTTAAGGGCGAAGATGGGATAATGGTCGTTGGATGGGCCGGTGACGGTGGCACTGCTGATATAGGATTGCAGGCTTTGAGCGGGTTCCTTGAGAGGGGACACGATGCCGTCTATATCATGTATGACAACGAGGCTTACATGAACACGGGCATTCAGAGGTCTTCATCAACCCCATACGGAGCATGGACAACCAACACCCCGGGCGGAAAGAGGCACTTTGTTGAGAAAACCCACAAGAAAAAGGTTATTGATATTGTCATAGCCCATAAGATACCCTATGCAGCAACGGCAAGCATAGCTTTCCCGGAAGACTTCATAAGAAAGCTCAAGAAGGCCCAAAAGATGCCGGGGCCAAGTTTCATCCAGCTCTTTGCTCCATGTCCAACCGGCTGGAGGGCACCAACTGACAAGAGCATTGAAATTGCAAGGCTGGCAGTCCAGACTGCATACTTCCCGCTCTTTGAATACGAGAATGGTAGGTACAGGATAAACATGCCCTCAACTAAGAAGGAGCCAAAGCCAATTGAGGAGTTCCTCAAGCTTCAGGGAAGGTTCAAGTACATGACCAAAGATGACATCCAGAAGCTCCAGGAGTGGGTTCTCAAAGAGTGGGAGGAACTCAAGAAAAAGGCCGAGGTCTTTGGCTGATTTCCATTTCTTTTGTTTGGTGAAAAATTTAAGTTTAAGGATCCAAAATGAAGGGGTGATATGTATGGCTGAAAGTCCGTTTAAGGCCGATGTTGAAAGGGCTCAGAAAGAGCTGACTGAGAAGATGACACCCGGAGCAATTGCATACATCCCGGGAAGCAGTGTAATAAACAAGACGGGATCCTGGAGGGTCTTCAAGCCCGAGTTCAACAGGGACAAGTGTGTGAGATGCTTCCTGTGCTACGTTTACTGTCCAGAACCTGCGATCTATCTGGACGAGGAAAACTACCCGGTTTTTGACTACGACTATTGTAAGGGCTGTGGCATCTGTGCGAATGAGTGCCCAACCAAGGCCATCACGATGGTTAGAGAGGTTAAGTGAGGTGATTTAAATGCCCATGAAAAAGGTTCTGAAGGGTAATGAAGCAGCCGCCTGGGCCGCAAAGTTGGCCAAACCAAAGGTTATTGCCGCATTTCCAATTACACCATCAACCCTTGTTCCCGAGAAAATCAGTGAATTTGTTGCCAATGGTGAACTGGATGCCGAGTTCATCAAAGTTGAGAGTGAGCACTCTGCAATCTCAGCGTGTGTTGGTGCCGCAGCAGCTGGTGTTAGAACGTTCACAGCAACGGCCTCACAGGGTCTTGCTTTGATGCACGAGATACTTTTCATTGCAGCTGGTATGAGATTGCCGATAGTTATGGCAATTGGTAACAGAGCACTCTCAGCTCCAATCAACATCTGGAATGACTGGCAGGACACGATTAGCGAGAGGGATACCGGCTGGATCCAGTTCTATGCCGAGAACAACCAGGAGGCCCTTGACTTGATACTGATAGCCTTCAAAGTTGCTGAGGACGAGAGGGTTTTACTTCCAGCGATGACCGGATTCGATGCGTTCATCCTAACACACACGGTTGAACCTGTCGAAATTCCGGACCAGGAGCTTGTTGATGAATTCCTGGGTGAATACAAGCCAAAGCACGCCTACCTCGATCCAAAGAGGCCCATAACCCAGGGAACACTTGCATTCCCGGCCCACTACATGGAGGCGAGATACAAGGTTTGGGAAGCGATGGAGAATGCGAGGGAAGTCATTAAGGAGGTCTTTGAGGAGTTTGAGAGGAAGTTTGGAAGGAGATACCAGATGGTCGAGGAATACAGAACGGATGACGCTGAGATCATAATGATAACCATGGGCTCACTCGCCGGAACCCTCAAAGACTTCGTTGATAGGAAAAGGGAGGAAGGCGTTAAGGTCGGTGCCGCGAAGATTACAGTCTACAGACCATTTCCGATTGAGGAGATCAGGGCTCTGGCCAAGAAGGCAAAGGTTCTCGCAATACTTGAGAAGGATGTCAGCTTTGGCTCAGGTGGAGCGGTCTTTGCCGATGTTGCAAGGTCACTCATAAACGAGAAGGAGAAGCCAATGATCCTTGACTTCATAATAGGTCTTGGTGGGAGAGATGTCACGTTCAAGCAGCTTGATGAGGCATTGAGCATTGCGAAGAAGGTCATAAAAGAGGGCGTTGAGAAAGACATTTACTGGATCGGCTTGAGGGAGGAAATTTTGTGAGGTGATTAAGATGGCCGTAAGAAAACCCCCCATCACAACTCGCGAGTACTGGGCACCCGGTCACGCCGCATGTGCCGGGTGTGGATGTTCAATAATCATGCGTTTGGCTACAAAGGCGTTTAGCGAGGCAATGGAGGAGAAGTACGGCGATCCTGATGCCTTTGCTATAGCCCACGCAACTGGATGTATGGAAGTTGTTTCCGCAGTTTTCCCATACACAGCCTGGAAGGCCCCATGGATACATGTGGCATTTGAAAACGCCGCGGCTGTTGCAAGCGGAATTGAGGCGGCATGGAAGAAGCTCGGTTATAAGGGGAAGATAATTGCATTCGCCGGAGACGGTGGTACCGCTGATATAGGGTTGCAGGCGCTTTCCGGAATGCTTGAAAGATGGCACAACGTTGTTTACATCATGTATGACAATGAGGCTTATATGAACACGGGCATTCAGAGGTCTTCATCAACCCCATACGGAGCATGGACCACAACATCACCGCCCGGGAAGTACTCGATAGGTGAGGACAAACCAAAGAAGTGGGTGGCAT
>DQUR01000098.1 GCA_015662175.1 Thermococcus paralvinellae
CAAGAAATGCTATGAAATCCCCCAAAATCAGGAAAAGCCACCCTTTCAAAAATCCTCCACCTAAATGCTTCAAATCCCCTAAGAACCATCTCTTCCTTTGATTCCAGAGCGTTTTTAATGAAGCCGGCATCCTTGTGTATGCCTTGGCCTTTGGAGCGTAAACCACCCTACCAAGCTTTTTAATGCTCTCGGTGGTTGCATAGTCCTCAACCTCACTCTCAACGAAACCACCTATTTTTTCCAGGGCTTCCTTTCTAAAAGCGCTTATTGGCCCTGGAGCCACACTTAAGTCCTCAAGCTCCTTGGCCCTTCTAAACATTGCTATCCTTAGATGCTCAACGTCCTGAGCCCTCTCTAAAAATGAATTTACCAAAACCCTAACCTGCCCACCAACGCCGAAAATTTCCTCATCATAAAAGCGTCTAACCAATTCTTTAACCGCAGAGCCATGTAACAATGTATCAGCATCCGTTACCACTATTATCTCTCCCTGAGCTTTGGACAATCCAAAATTCAAAGCCCTCGCTTTTCCCTCATGTCCCTTTCTAAAGACTCTCAAACGTTCGTCCTTTATGGAGCTTGCAACTTCAAATGTTCTATCTTCGCTCCCATCGTCAACCACAATAACTTCAAAATTCGGATAGTCCTGGGAGAGTGCGGCAATTATGGAGTTCTCAATGTTCCCCTCTTCGTTGTATGCCGGGATTATTATGCTCACGAATGGCGCCCACTCTTTGACCATACATCCCTTTAACAGGCTAATTATGTAGTTGAGGAAGAAATAGAGATCCCAGAGCAATATAGCCAGCAGGGCAACTTCAAGTAACATGGTATCCACTATACCTGAAATTAAGAGGCTGAGGGATTGCCTGAAGGATAAAGCGGAAGTGCTTCTCTAATTCTCTTAATAAGTTTGTCCTTCTTTTCTGAGTCTTCGAGGGCCACTTCAAGCACCTGATCAATCCTCTCAACTGGTATGATTTCAATCTTTTCAGCTTTATCCGGGCTTAAGAATACGTCCTTCTCATTGGCCTTTGGAATTATAATCTGCTTTATCCCTGCCTCAATAGCTGCCTCAATCTTTGGGGTTACACCCCCAACGGGCAACACCTCACCCCTGACACTTAGAGATCCCGTCATTGCCACATCCTGTTTGACCGGAACCTCCTCCAGGGCGGATATGACTGCCGTTGCAACGCTTATGCTTGCCGAGTCTCCTTCAACGCCTTCGTAAGTCTGGAGGAACTGGACATGGATGTCGTAGTTGCTAATGTCTTCCCCTTTGTAGCGCTTGATGATGGCGGAGACGTTTTGAACAGCTTCCTTTGCAATCTCACCTAGCTTGCCGGTAACTATTATTTTACCCTCCTCCCTGCTTGCTGCAGGGGCTACAACAGCCTCAATCGGCAACACAATCCCACTCTGCTCCCCAATCACGGCCAAACCGTTTACCCTACCGATCTCGCCACCTTTAACTTTAATAACTTGGTATTCCTTTTTCCTCTCAATGTACCAGTCGGCAAGTTGTTTCTCTAAGGGCCTCGCAAGCTGGAGGGCTTTGAGCACGTGTTCTCTTGTCACATACTTTGCCCCCTCCCTGATTGCTATGTCTCCAGCCGCCCTAACAACACCCCCCAGATCCCTGAGCCTCAACGTCAAATGTCCTTTTCTTCCAGCCCTCTTCTGGGCTTCTCTAACTATTTCCTCAACGGCATCCCTGGTGAAGTGTGGAATCTTTCCATCCTTTTTCACTTCCTGGGCCACAAACTGAACAAGTTTCCTTCTGTTTTCCAAGGTGTCGGGCATCGTTGTCCTCATGTATATCTCATAACCATAGCCCCTGATTCTTGATCTCAGCGCTGGATGCATCTTGTCCACCGTATCGAGGTTTCCTGCCGCGACAAGAACAAAATCACACGGCACTGGCTCAGTTCTAACCATTGCACCGCTTGAAAGCTCACTCTGTCCTGTTATCGGGAACTTCTTCTCCTGCATTGCCGTCAAAAGACTTTGCTGCATCTTCAAGCTGAGCGTGGCAATTTCGTCAATGAATAGAACACCCCTATGGGCGCGGTGTATCATTCCTGGCTCCACCCTCTCATGTGCGGGCGTTCCTAGTCCGCCTGAGTTTTTAACCAGCAAACCGTTGGCCAAGAGGTTTCCAGTTTCTGTTGTAACGTTGTACGTTACCTCAACATCTCTCTTCTGCACAATGAACGCTGGTTTTTTGAGATACTTTATCTCTTCAAATTCTCTCCTTAGCTGGCCTTTTCTGCTTCCATGTCTTGAGCCTTCAAGATTTGAGAGATATTTCTCAATTTCCTCAATGAGTCTCTCCCTTTTCTTAGGTGAGAGTGTCAGTGGAACAAGCTTGGCAAAAGTTAGAACATTGTCAACCGACTGTGACAGGAGGAGCCCTATCTTATGCTTGCCCCCTGCATTGTTCACCTTTACGTTTGCTTTTATCCCCAGAGCATCAAGATAAAACGCTATTTCTTTAAAGAAAGGCATCTTGTCCTCAAGTGTTTCTGTAAGCTGTGCAACTTCCATGGAGTTGTTGAACTTTAGGCCGTTGTTATGTATGGTTTTTGGTATTGAGCCACCTCCACTGTAGAACCCATCAAAGAACGCCAAGAACAGCGACGGTTTCAGTCTTACCCACCATGGGAGGGACAATCTGGTTCTTGTTTTGTTGCCTACTGGTGCTCCTAAAGCCACGAAGAACCTTATTATTCTCCTATCCCATGTTCTGAACAGAATGCTCCTTCCCTTAGCTTTGCGGTTTTCTTTTATTTGATAGCTGAAATCACCAAACAGCTCTTTGAGGATAGCTACAAATTTCTCAACAGCTTCTCTTTCACCTGATATGAAGCTCAAGGTATTCAAGTTTTTGTCTATACAACCATCGCTAAAAAGGATACCCATTATAAGTGCAACCTTTTCCAGTCTCGGATCCTCGCTGTAAAGCGGAAGAAGACCAAGACTCTTAAGCTCATTGACCATCTTGATTGAATCTGGTTTTGAGCCTTTTCTCCACCATCTGAGGATACTCTTCTTTATTTTAACTTCCTTACCACTTACCCATTCCATGTAAAGCCTTGCTTTCTCTTCCTCAGCATACGTTCTTGCAATGTCAATCTCGCTCAGCACAATAAGTTTCTCATGGATTATTTCGTCATTCTCCCCAATTTCTTTGGCCTCTTTCATTCCGTCCAAAGTGTAAACCTTATGATCCGGAGTAACAAATAGCCAGTAGTCTTTTTCGAGGTTCACTATCTTGAGAAGTTCCTGCTTGCCAATACGCTTATTGGCATAGAGTAATTTAACAAATCCTGTTCTGGTGAGTATCTCGATATTGTCGTTGTGGAAGTCTTTATACACCACTTCAACTTCGCCGTCCTTGCCGAAACCGCTTGGCTCCTTCAAAGCACTCTCCACAAAGTCTTTAAGCTTGACTACTCTCTCAGTACCGTTCTCCCTTATAACAATGTTCTCCTCACCGCTAAAGCACTGAAACGGGTCATGCCTGACATCCCCAAGCAATGCACCAGCGTGAGCCCCGGTGGCGTCAACAAATGGAGCTTTTTTCTTTCCGCAGTTATCAACCAAGAGTTTTGGAACGAGAACCTGATTCTTGAGCCTCAGATTCGAGATTGCCATTATTGAGATTATCACCACAAAGAGGCCCATTAAAAGCGTTCGAGGAGAACGATCCATCAAGACTGCCATCATAACAACAAAAAGCACAAATAGAAGGAGATATGACTTAATGTTTTCCTGGCTTTTTGCTTTTTCTCTGTATTTTTCCACTATTCTTCTGCCCTGACATGCCGGGACAGTCTTAATCTTTGGCATATTCTCATCTTCAGGATTTGGGAATACCAGGATGTCCTCCAGTTCCTCCGTGGGTAAGAGCTCCGCCATTGCCTGACCGAGCATTGACTTTCCAGTCCCCGGCTCACCTATCAGGAGCACATGCCTTTTTTGATTCGCTGCGGTCTTTATGACCTCCACCGCATGTTCCTGACCAATAACCTGATCAATGAGTTTCTCAGGAACTTTAATTTCCTCAGTAGTCTGAAACTCAATTCCTAAATTTAATCCATCATCTTTTTGATAGGTCTGAGTTTTAGCATTTTTTCCATTAGCCTTTTTTTCACTATCTTCGCTCATTCTCAAGACCCCTCTCTCGCTCTCATGATGGTTAGGTTGTGATAATCTTATAAACTTTATTTGTTGCAAAGAAAAGGAGGGTGAAGAAAATGAAGATTGAGGATCACATAATATTTACAGCCAAACATAGGGGCTGGAAAGTTGGGGATAAACTGCTCGTTATGGCAGATGAAAATATCGCCCATTTTCTGGCGAGCGTCTCAAATACTGTTAGTACAAAGATTCCGGAATATTTGGCCGATGTGGTGGACGTTGCCGCAATAATGAACTTAGCCAAGGAAATAGCTAAAAAAGATTTGTGGGAAGTTATAAAAACATTAAAATCACCCAAAACGTCAAGAACTCTTGGAAAGATCGTATTTGAGACAGATAAAAATCTTAAAAAGCACCTGGTGGAAGTTTCAAAAGCGCTGTTAGTTAGGGAGACATTTTCAAGGAAAATTAACGTATATTATCCTGAAGGATCAATGAAGGAACTCAAAATAATACCGCCTTACAAAGAGGATCATGTAAATTTCACAGCCAAACATGGAAACTGGATAGTTGTAAAAAGATTAATGATTGATGAAAAAACTCCTCCAGCGGATGTTGCAAGGATTTTGGCCAGCATAAATGAAACCACAACTGCAAAGTTGCCAGTGTATGCAAAAATAGATTTAAAGGGCATTAATGAATGGTTTGCTGAAATCAAAAAGGCAAAGAGGGATGTTGAGATAAAGGCAGTGGTTGATAAATATCTTCACTTTCCAGCGCACAAATATGCTCCCGATGGATTCATCGAACATGCAAAAATTTACGCCTTGAGGAAGATGCTTGAAAAGGTTGGATTAGGCATAGATATTCCTGCAAAGTCCCTTGAAAAATACCTGGAAAAGAAAGGCTAAAGAGAGAGGAGGAATGATGAGGCCGAGGACACCTGAGCGAAAGCGATGAGGATTCTTCGCTTCGCTGACTCCTTTCTTTTCTTTACCACCTTGGTGAGGAGACATAAAAAGGGGTAACATTAACTGGCTCCAAAACCAATAGGGGCATACGGCCAAGTTATCCTTATTAAGAAGGGAGAAGCTCTTAGTAATTTCTGGCCAGATACCAATTAATCCAGAAACCGGTGAGATTGTAAAAGGAGACATTAGAGGACAGGCAAGACAAGCAATTGAAAATCTCATAGCAATACTTGAGACAGTGGGAGCAACGGTTGATGATGTGATTAAAGTCATGGCATATAAAGGACTTTGAAGAGTTCAACAGAGTTTATGAGGAATATTTCGGACACTCGAAATCTGAAAGAGCAATTGTTGAAGTATCAACTCAAAGGCGTAAAGATAGAAATCGAGGCAATTGCTACATTTAAGTGAAGTAGAAACCCTTATATCTCTTTTCGATTATTTCTTTTTGTGGTTAAAATGGAGCTAAGTCCTGGTGTGCTGGTGTTGCTATTTCTTGAGGATTTTGCAAGGGAAACGGGTTCCATTAGGCGGGGGGTGAAATATTTTGAATGGCAGAGAAGGTATAATGCCTATGATGTTGCCCACTCCATAGTGGGGGCAACGTTAGCTGAGCTTGTGAAAGATGGATATGTCCAATTGGAGCTTAAAAAAGGATTGCTGGGAAGAAAAGTTCTCCTGATTAGGATGAAATCAATTCCTAAAAAATATGGGGTGATTGTAGAAGGTATAAACACCATAGAAGCGTACAAAACAGTCCCTTTGAGCTCCGCATTGTTTTTGTCATTTCCAGTGTCGAGGTTTCCGGCGGCATTTTTAGGTGTATACATACTGAGAAAGGAGCTTAAAGGACAAGACGCTTTAAAGCTCAAAGAAAATCCAGAGATAGTTAGAAAAAAAGATGAGTTAAAAGCTGTCTTTGAGAGTTTTAAAATGCAAAATGAAGAATTATGGAAAGGAATAATGAAGGAAGTTGATAGGGCCTGTGATTTAGTTAGGGGGAAAGAGGGAATTACATTGTATACCCCACTTGATATGCTGAGGGATAGAGATGAAGGTAAAAATTAGGAGGGAGCTTTTTGACTACCTCCTTCAGCTTGCAAAGGATTTTTATCCAAATGAGTTTGGAGGCTTTTTAAGGGAGATAAACGGCGTGTTTGAGGAGGTTTTAATCATACCAAACGGACGTTTTGGAAAACATTCAATATTCTTTGATCCATGGCTCTTGCCACATGACGAGAACATTAAAGGAACTGTGCATTCACACACCATTCCCTGTGTAAGGCCTTCACAGGCGGATTTGCATTTCTTTTCAAAATTTGGTGGGATGCATATAATAATTGCCTATCCCTTTGAAAAATGGAACGTAAAAGCGTACACAAGTGATGGAAAAGAAGTGGAAATAGAGATCGTGGATTAATCACTTATTTTCTTGCCTAACCGGATACGGCATGAATTCAACAGTTCCCCTTTGCTTCATTGGCTGGGGGTAGAGTTGCATTAGCTCATAGACCTCTTCCGGAACGTCAGTGCTTACATGTAACCCAAGCCTTTTTGCTTCTTCAACGGTTATCGGATAATCGTGGGTCCATCTACCTTCTGTAAGTATTTGGGCAAGTTCTTTGGCCTTCTTCTCCCCATATCTATCTTTAAGCAGCTCAAAAACAAAGTTTCTAACTTGGTTGATTGCCTTTTCCGCAACATCAGCCAAAATTAGGGTCTGGTCATCAACTTTTTCTGCCCCTTTCTTCTGAACCGCCTTAATTATGCTTGGAGCTGGGTACTGGCCAAGCTGTGGATCAACGGGACCAAGAACGGCATGGGGATCCATAATTATTTTATCCGCCGCCAGGGCTATTAGAGTTCCACCGCTCATTGCATAGTGGGGAACAATGACCCTGGTTTCTGCTGGGTGATCTTTCAGTGCTTTTGCTATTTGGGTTGCCGCTAAAACCAATCCACCGGGGGTATGAATGATCAAATCAATTGGCTTATC
>DQUR01000005.1 GCA_015662175.1 Thermococcus paralvinellae
CCATTTTGTGAAATACCCGGTTAAAAGCTCACTTTTGTTGCTTGTTCCAAGAACAATGCGGTTTTCTTGATTAGCATATGCATAAAGTAAAACCATCCTTGTTCTTACCATTATGTTACCCCTTGTTATTTTATCAGGCTCAAATTCCAGACTCTTTTCAAATGCATCCACTATTGGTTTGATGTTGATGATTTTGTAATTTATTCCAAGCATTTCACAAACTAATTTTGCATCTCCCACATCTTGGTTCTCATAATAGGGCATTATTAATCCAAGAACTTTCTCCTTTCCCAAAGCTCTGACAGCTAAAAAAGCAGTTGTTGCACTATCAACACCTCCACTTATACCAATAACAACACCATTCGCATTTGCCTCATTGACTTTTTCTCTAATGAAAGTGGTAATTTTCTCAATAACCTCTTCATAATTTAGCGCTCTCATTGAAATCACCTTCTTTTCCTCCTTACTTTTTCAACAATACTTTCCATGAATTTAATATATCCATATACACTTAAAGCACTTCCCACAATCATGAAAACGAAAGCCAAAAGTGATAGGGGCAAGTAGGGATAATCAACACCATAAACTCTATACGAATAACGTACATTGCCACTCTCAACTCTTATCTCAGGCTGAGAAGTCGGATTCAAACTAACGGACTGGTTTCTAAGGATGTAAGAATTAATTTTCCCCTTTTGAATGACAACAACGCTTGCATTTTGAGAGGAAATAACAAGGGTTCTATTTGTAATGAAATAGTTGTTTTCAAAGTCTTTATTTCCAATAACATGATGACCCACACCCAAAGTCCCTTCAGAATAATAGGACTTTTCCACCGTGTACATTGATATTAGGGACATCAGAAGAGCAAGAGCTAAGAACAGCAACCCCCCTTTTATTAGTGGATAACTGAGAGCTTTTCTAAACGTCGTCATTGTATCACGTCCAAATAGAGATGAAGAAAGAAAAATCAAATTTTACCTGCCAGCCAGCATTCGACCCAGTGGTTGTGCTCATACTCAACCAGCTGTGGATGCTTAACATCACAGAGCCCCCTCTCCATGTAGATGCACCTTGGGTGGAACCTGCATCCCGGTGGAATGTTAATAGCACTCGGAACCTCACCTTTAATTGGCAATTCTTTAATGATGTTTCTTCTCTCTGGAATTGGCTCTGGAACTGCGGCTAAGAGAGCCCTGGTATATGGATGTATTGGATTATCGATAACCACCCTAGCCGGGCCCATTTCAACTATCCTCCCCAAGTACATAACTGCTATCCAGTCGGCGAAGTACCTTGCTGTCGAAAGATCGTGAGTGATGTAGAGGTATGTAACACCCATCTTCTCTTTGAGTTCCTTCATTAACTCGAGAATCTCTGCCCTAATTGAGACATCAAGCATTGAGACAGGCTCATCCGCAACGATAAATGTCGGATTTAGGATGAGTGCCCTTGCAATGGCAACCCTCTGTCTCTGACCACCTGAAAGCATGTGCGGGTGTCTTCCAACGTAATCCTCCGGTGGAACAATCTTAACCATCTCCAATGCCTTGTAGATCAGCTCTTCCCTCTCTGCCCTTGTCTCACCGATTCCATGGATCAGGAGGGGTTCCTCAAGAACATCGTATATCCTGAACCTCGGATTCATTGATGAGAACGGATCCTGGAATATCATCTGAACTTTTCTTCTGTATGCCTTGATTTCTTCTTGTGTTTTGAGGTCAGTAACATCCTTCCCTTCTAGGTATATTCTACCATCTGTAGGCTCGAGGAGTTTCATGACAAGCTTTCCTGTTGTTGTTTTGCCACAACCGCTCTCACCAACTAAAGCAAAGACCTCCTGCTTGTACACCTCAAAACTGACCCCATCCACAGCTCTAACGAACTTTGGAGGTTCTCCTCTCAAAGCTCCCAATAAGCCCCTCTTAACTGGGAAATACTTTTTGAGGTTTTCAACTTTCAAAATTGGCTTGGTCATTTTTCATCCCTCACTCATCCCTCACAACAGCCAGCATGCTGCGTGGTGGTCTTTATCAATCTCCTTCAGTTCCGGTTCCTGCTCTCTACATACCTGCATTGCATAGGGACATCTTGGGTGAAATCTACAACCGCTTGGTGGCTTAATGAGGTTGGGAGGTTGTCCCGGGATGAATTCAAGTTTATCAACATCCTCGTGCAATCTTGGGATTGCTGCGAGTAACTTCTGGGTGTATGGATGAGCTGGCTCATAGTAAATCTTCTGACTGTCACCAATCTCGATTATCTTTCCAGCATACATGATTGCTACTCTGTCACTAATCTCCGCAAGGATGCTAAGATCATGTGTAATAAATATCATTGAAAGTCCAAGCTCTTTCTTGAGCTTCTTCATTAAGTTGATGATCTGTGCCTGAACAACGACATCAAGGGCTGTTGTTGGCTCATCAGCTATGACAACATCCGGTTCGAGAATCAATGCCGTTGCAATGACAACCCTCTGCTTCATACCCCCGCTCAATTCATGTGGATACCTATAGACAATTTCTGGAGAAAGGCCGACCAACTCAAGGTATCTCATTGCCCTGTCCAGGGCTTCTTCTTTTTCCATACCCCTGTGGTAGATTAGAGGTTCAATCATCTGATAACCAATTGTATAGACGGGGTTCAAAGCGTTCATTGCACCTTGGAATATCATTGAAATTTTTTGCCACCTGATTTCCCTTCTCAGCACATCCTCTGGGAGCCCAACGATCTCCCTGCCATCGATTTTAACGCTACCACCCACTATCTTCCCCGGAGGGGTTGGCATTCCCATTAAAGTAAAACCAAGAGAGGACTTGCCACATCCGCTCTCTCCGGCTAGTCCAAGGACCTCTCCCTTCTTGAGCTCAAAGCTGACGTTGTCAACGGCCCTGACGACACCTCTGGACGTGAAGTAGTACATTTTAAGGTCTTTAACTTCAAGGACAGTTTTGGCCATCTTTCACACCTCACAACCTTCTGAGTCTTGGATTTAACACTCTATCCAACGCTACACCAATAAGCACGAATGTCAATGCAACTAATGAAATTGCCAGTCCGGGTGGAATGACCCACCACCAGTATCCGTTAATTGTTGCGCTGTTTGTTTGGGCATCATAGAGAATCTGTCCCCACGTAACCGCTGTTGGGTCACCAAGTCCAAGGAAGCTGAGTGATGCCTCAGTGAGAACTGCACCGGGAACGCTTAGGGCCATAACAGCGAATGCATATGGCATGATCTGTGGCATGATGTGTTTGAAAATAATCCTTCCTGTTCCAGCACCCAGTGCTTTTGCCGCTTCCACATAGGTTTGCTCTTTAATCTGAAGTGCCATACTCCTTGCAACCTTGGCAATTCCTGTCCAGCCAAACATCACCAGCAGAAAGACTATCGTCCACAGTGTAACGTGTCCCTTGAATGCTGCACCCAGGAGAATAAGGATTGGCAGTGTTGGAATCGAAGCGACAAACTCGTTAACCCTCTGCATAAATTCATCCTTCCAGCCGCCAAGGTATGCACTTGTAACACCGTAAGCGATTCCAATCAAAACGCTCAATACTGCAACTGAAACCCCAACAACAAGTGAAACCCTTGTTCCCCAGACTAAACCGGCCCAAAGGTCTCTTCCCTTATAATCCGTGCCCATAAATCCATAGGTTCTTCCGGTGAGGATGATCTGGATTTGTTTTAAGTCTATTCTATCACCTTCATTGAACGTGAAAATTTCAACTTGGAACTTGTAGTCACCATGGAGTGGCTGTGGATTTATGAGTATCCCTGGTTCAGCTTTTGCAAATATAACCTCCATGACATCCATCGTGCTCTTTATTGTCTCAACCCTGCCTTCAACATTCTTCGGATCCTCAAATTGCAAGGCCCAGTTGAATACATTGTTCCTAACAGCCCCCATCTTGGCAATTTGATATATTGAACCCTCTACTAAATCCGCGCTCAGGAGTTCAATTTTCTGACCATCAGGTCTGAAAACTGTAATAACTATCTGAGCTGGCGAATTTAGATCAGCAAGCTTAACACCAATGTTTTTGATTATCAAGTCTTTTGGAGGCAGATCATATCTATTGTTATAATCGAATTCAAATGCATAGTATCTTATCCCCCCACCCAGATCCTCCCCCTCACTTGTGATCTTTACATCCCTGTATGTTAAAATCCTATGCGGTGCAAGCTTCTTTGCTGTAAAGTAGTTATACCAAACGGGAGGAACGTTAGTAGGATTACCCTCCCAATATGCGGTCCACTTCTCTGGAATATCTGGTTCGGTGATATAAGGTGCTGCCAAGGCAGTGAAAACTAAAAGGGCAAGCAAGAATAATCCAAGTAGTCCACCCTTCTGCCTTTTAAATTCAAACCAGAAGTCTTTAAGGCTCTCTTTTAAATCAACCCACCTCATTTACATCACCTCATGTCCGCTGGGATGCACCAACTTTAACCCTCGGATCAAGGTAACCATATGCCAAGTCAGCAAGGATCATGCTTATCAAATAAAGGGCAACCGTAACAAATGTAACGCCCATGAGAAGCCTCGTTTCGTTCTGCTGCAGGGCAGTCCAGTATAACCTTCCCATTCCTGGCCAGTTGAAAACACCCTCCGTAATTATTGCTCCACCAAGAGAACCGAGAAGGCTGAAGATTGTCATTGTAATGATGGGTGGAGCTGCCGCTCTCAAAGCATGACCGTAAATAACCTTTCTCTCTGGAACTCCTTTAGCCCTCGCGGCCATGATGAAGTCCTCCTGCATTGTACCGATCATGATGTTTCTTGTTGTCCATGCCCAGCCACCAAAGAGAACGAACACGATCGTTCCAACTGGGAGCACCATGTGGTACAGGATGTCAGTATAATACGCAAATCCTTCCTTAGGCGGAGTGGATGTCATACCACCACTGGGGAACCAACCCAGTTTGAATGAGAATACTAGAATTGCTATCATTCCAAACCACCACATTGGTATACTGCTCGTGAGCATTGCAATGATGGAAACTGCTCTATCCAGTGCACTCCCTGCAACCTGTGCTGCTTTAACACCTAATAGAAGACCAATCAGAATAACAATTATCTGGGCCGTTGTGAATAGTAAAACCGTTCTTGGGATTGCCGCGGCAATTATCTTTTTCACATTTGTTTCACCGAATATTGGGGTTTTTGTATTTCCAAAGTTTAAAGTGAGTGTATCCTTTGTGCGTTCCAAAACCCTAACCCAGAATGGTTTGTCCAATTCATAAGCTCCTATTAGTCTGTTGTATTCATTTTGATACCACTCTTGAAATCTTTCTGGATCAGCTGAGAGTTGTTTCATCAATTCAGGATTTGCCCTCAGTTTCATGTTTATCTGCTCCTGTATGCTTGATTTCAAGTCTTCTTCTGCAACTTTTGTAAATAAAATCGAAACAAGTAGCGTTACCAATGCTAACACTAAGAGTGCATTTAACAGCCTAATTGCCAAATAACGACCGTATCCCACATCAAACACCTCCCTGCTCAGACATGTTCATTCAGGATATTTCTCATTCATCAACATTTTCAATCTTGTAAAACTTTTATATATTTTTCTATATGATAAGTGGAATACATATCAAAAAACCAGTATTAGTAGTAAACTCTACAGTACATCAATTTGTTTTACATGAGAATGCTAGAGAAAAACCCAGGTTTCAAAAACAAATTAAAAGTTAGAAAGAAGAAAAGAGAGTTCACTTCCTCCTCCTTAAGAGCAATGGAAGCAGTGCAAGTCCAACGAGAGCTGCTGGACCACAGATTCCTGTCTCGGTTGGTGAAGTTGGTGTGCTTGTTGGACTTGGCGATGAAGCTGTTGGTGAGGTTGGTGAGCTCGGTGATGTAACCTGCTTCTTGATTACAACTACTGTCTTTTTGTCTGTGAATGATGTGACATCTTCTATGAGCCCACCCTTGACGTAGATGTCGTATCTTCCAGCTTCCCACTTAGCTGTCTCTGATCCTGGAACGACCAACTCAAAGACTCCTGCCTTTGCAAGCTTGGCATCACCGCTGTAGACGACGTTACCGTTCTCGTCTCTTATCTCAACGTAGACAAATCCCTTGTCAGCCGGCTGTGTTCCCTCTGTTGGGTACTCAACGACCATGTTTGCTCTGACCTCTATCTTTAAGTCATCCCCTGTCATAACTCTTGTTGGAACGTTGACACCAGCAAGCTCAAGCTTTGCAAGGATGAGCTTCTGCTTCCAGTAGTCAACGCTGAATGGATAGGTTGGGTCTCTGAATGCTTTTAGTTCGACGAAGATTTTGTCTGGGTCATACCTCTCGATATAGAATGGACCGTTGCTGACGACAGCATTGCCGTGAGCGTCAATCCACTTAATGAGTGCATCATAACCGGCGGTTGGATCACTAACATCACCAGCAATTGCTACTGGAACAGCCTTCTTGGCCTTAAGAGCCTCAATAACCTTCCTCAAGTCAGCAACGTGGTCCTTAATGAGCAAGTCAAGCTGTGCAACACCCTCAGCCTCTTCACTGAATGAATACTTCTGTGATACATCGTACTCTTTACCTTTTGCAACAAGCTCACCCATTGCATACAAGAGCTGCCACGGAAGCGTTGGCCAAACCGCATTGTTCGAAGCTATAACGTCATCAGCTATCGGGTGGATATAGTCAGTGTAAACTACAATCGTGTCCTCGTCAACAAACTCATAACCCTTGATCTGCTTGGCAATATCAACGAATGCATTCGCAATCTTCTCGTCATAGTATGGGTCGTCGTCTCCATCCTTGTACGCCCACTCATAGTTGAATGCAATTGAATACTTGAAGTCTGCCATTGTCATTGGTGTTCCATCGTGCCAGTTGCCAAGCTTACAGTCATAGGTAACCTTGGCCTTAGCCTCTTCACCAGCGTGAGCAGCAACCCACTTCTTAAGCGTTGAATTGTAGATAACCGCATCCTCTGGAACCTTAATTGGCCCCCTCTCAACCTTGAACTCACACCTGACTGGGATGTATGTTCCGGTTGAAAGATCCGTATACACTGCATAATCCCTGACAATTCTCCAGATGGCACTCGCATAAACATCGTCAATACCACCAATTGGGTTGAATGCACTCATGAACAACGCTCCAGTTGCTGAATACTCGGCAACATTAACAACCTTGTCCGGAGTCTCGGCAGTGATCAAACTCCACCTCGTCCACAATCCAGAGGAAACGTCCCTTGCAATCGCCTTAACCCTGTTCTTATTCACGGGGAAGTACTCCCA